>PWMP01000196.1 GCA_003558145.1 Elusimicrobiota bacterium | reverse complement strand
TACCGAAGCCGCCTCTGCATACGGGATTCGCAGAGGCCAGCTGGCGGTAATGATACACAGCGGATCGCGGGGACTGGGCTTTCAGGTATGCGAGGATTATCTGAAAGTAATGAGATCCGCATCGTCACGTTATGGAATTAAGCTTGAAGACAGGCAGCTTGCCTGCGCACCCTTAAAATCTCCTGAAGGGAGTAAATATTTTAAGGCGATGCAATGCGCGGCAAATTACGCCTGGGCCAACAGACAGATTATGGCTCATCGTGTCCGCCAGTGCGCTCAGGCGGTCTTTGGCGGCAGCATTTGTGTTGACCAGGTTTATGATGTCTGCCATAATGTAGGAAAAATAGAAAAGCACGGCGGCAGACAAATTTTAGTTCATCGTAAAGGGGCAACCCGCTCTTTTGCGCCGGGTAGAAAAGAAGTGCCCGATAAATACCGCGCAACAGGCCAACCGGTAATAATTCCCGGCACCATGGGTACTTCTTCTTTTCTTATGAAAGGAACTGAAAAGGCAATGAAAGTCAGTTTTGGCTCTACGGCGCACGGGGCAGGTCGCATGTGGTCGCGCAGCCAGGCTCTTAAAAAGTTGAGCGGAGGCGCCGTCAAGAAGGAGCTGGAAGAGAAAGGTATATTCTTAATGGCAAAGAGCTTTAAGACAGTTGCGGAAGAAGCGCCGCAGGCTTATAAAGACGTTTCAAAAGTGGCAGATGTTTGTCATGGCGCGGGTCTTTCGGCTAAAGTCGCCAGGCTCCTGCCGGTGGCGGTCATGAAAGGTTAAAAATATGATTGACATAAATGAAATAAGAAAAAACTCTTCCGGTATTATTGCGAGCCTTGCAAAAAGAGGGGAAGATTTATCGGATAAAATAGAAAAAATAAAAAAGCTGGACGAAGCTTGGCGCACAGACCTACTTGAAATGGAAGAAATAAGAAGAGAAAAAAATACTGTCTCGGATGAAATAGGCAAACTCAAAAGAAACGGATCCGATGCTTCAGAAATGATAGAACAAATGCAGAAAGTATCCGCCCGGGAAAAGGAGATTAAAAAGAAGGTAGACGAATCCCGTGCCGCAATAAACCAGGAACTCCTCCTGCTTCCCAATATTCCTGATGACAGCGTAACTGCCGGCAATAAAGTTCTCCGGGAGCAGGGAGAACAGAAAAAATATGATTTTGAGGTTCTGCCTCATTGGGAAGCCGGGAAAATACTGAATATACTGGACTTCGAAAAAGCCGCTGTTTTAAGCGGATCCCAGTTTCCGCTTCTATGTGGTGATGGCGCATTGCTTGAAAGGGCTCTCATAAACTTTATGTTAGATGTGCACATTGAAAAACACGGGTATCTTGAAATTATGCCGCCCTACCTTGTAAGGGAAGAGACAATGATTGGTACGGGTAAGTTTCCAAAGTTCTCGGAAGAAAGCTACATGACAGTTAAAGACGGCCTCTGTCTTATTCCGACCGCGGAAGTGCCGCTTGTCAATCTTGTCAGGGATAAAATATTATCTAAAGATGAGCTACCGCTGAAATATGCTGCATTTACATCCTGTTTCAGGCGTGAGGCGGGCTCGCACGGCCTGGATACAAAAGGCCTTATAAGAAACCACCAGTTTAACAAAGTAGAGTTGGTAAACATAACAAATCAGGAGGAGTCCGGCCGGGCTCATGAGCAGTTGCTGGCCGAGTCCGAAGAAATACTTAAACTTCTACAGCTGCCCTACAGGGTGCTTGAGCTCGGCAGCGATGATATGGGATTTGCTGCAGCAAAAACTTATGATTTAGAAGTCTGGATGCCCGGAGAGAAAAAATGGAGAGAAGTTTCATCCTGTTCCAACTGTCTTGATTTCCAGGCAAGACGCATAAATGCCCGCTATCGCAGCCCGGAAGGCGATATTCTTTTTGTTCATACACTTAATTCATCGGGGCTTGCGGTAGGGAGAATATTTGCTGCTATCGTCGAAAATTTTCAAACCGACGAAATAAATGTTAAAATACCCGAAGCCCTTCAATCTTATATGAAAGGCAGAAAAAGAATAAAAAGGCCTGATACAGTTAAATAAGCGGAGGGGTGGCAGAGTGGACGAATGCGGCGGTCTTGAAAACCGTTGACCTTTTACGAGGTCCGTAGGTTCGAATCCTACCCTCTCCGCCACAAAAATTGAAAAAAATAAAATTTTTGTTTAAATATAAATAGTTTTTAACTAAGGAGAGGTACTCAAGTGGATTAAGAGGGTGGTTTGCTAAACCACTAGCAGGCGCTTTACGCCTGGCCCGGGTTCAAATCCCGGCCTCTCCGCCAGACTTATTTGGTTGTTTCATGGGGATGTAGCTCAGGTGGGAGAGCGCAACGTTCGCAACGTTGATGCGGGGGTTCAAGTCCCCCCATCTCCACCATATTAAACAGTTTCCAAGGAGGATATAAATGTCATATCTGGTTCTTGCCAGAAAATACCGGCCGGGCAAATTTTCAGAAATAATCGGCCAGGAACATATTAACAGGACTTTAAAAAACGCTATAAAAGAAAATAAAATAGCTCACGCGTACTTGTTTTCAGGTCAGAGAGGCATTGGCAAAACTACCACTGCCCGCATACTTGCAAAAGCGGTAAATTGCAAAAAAGTTTCCGGTCAGGAGCCATGCGGAAAGTGTGATATATGCCGTGAAATTGATAGTTCGTCTTCGGTAGACGTGATTGAAATAGACGCGGCGTCCAACAGGGGAATTGATGAGATTCGTCAACTCCGCGAAAACATAAAGTTTGCGCCCGCTACCTG
>PWMP01000197.1 GCA_003558145.1 Elusimicrobiota bacterium | reverse complement strand
TCAGATTCAGCCCATCTGCAGCTAATCCGGCGGGTCTTATAGTATCTATGCCTTCGTCCGCCCCGTGCGGGGGAGATATTCAGGAATGTATAGAATGCGGACTCTGTGTCGTTTACAGGGAGGATGATGTAAGAGATGTAGTTAACTCAGGCGCCGACAGAATATCGGCAAAAAAGGCGGGCGGAAAAGTTTCCGGTGATCTTGCACACCTCATAGATCACACTCTTCTTAATGCTGATGCAACTACCGGGGAAGTCAAAAAACTGTGTGATGAAGCCAGGCAGTATAAATTTGCAACAGTATGCGTAAATCCGTCTAATGTTAAGTTAGCAAAACAGTTCTTAAAAGGCAGCGGGGTCGGTATCACAACCGTTGTGGGCTTTCCTCTGGGAGCTACAACTCCAACGGTAAAGGCAATTGAATCAAGGGATGCTATAGCTAACGGTGCGGATGAAATAGATATGGTTCTGAATGTAGGAGCTCTTAAGTCCGGCAACTGGCGTCTTGTGGAAGATGATATAAAAGCTGTCCGTGAAGCCACACCGGGCAGGGTGTTGAAAGTTATTCTTGAAACAGCGCTTCTGGATAAGGAACAGATTAAAAAAGCATGTCAGCTGGCAAAAAGCGCCGGTGCTGATTTTGTTAAGACATCCACAGGCTTCGGTCCCGGCGGCGCCAAAATAGAGGATGTTATGCTGATGAGAGAGACTGTAGGGCCTTCAATGGGAGTTAAAGCTTCCGGCGGTGTACGGTCGGCTGCGGATGCCCGGGAAATGGTACAGGCCGGCGCTACAAGAATAGGTGCGTCAGCCTCTGTTTCCATTGCCGGCGGAAAGGGCGGAGCGGATGAAGGTTATTAAGCAGGATTTACGTAAGAGTCTTAAGGAGAACAGGAGGTAAATATGTCAGATTCAAAACTAGCGTTGGGATTGATTGAGACCATAGGTCTTGTGGGAATGATAGAGGCTTCGGATGCAATGGTTAAGGCGGCTAAAGTTGACCTTGCGGGATACGAAAAAATAGGCCATGGCTATGTAACCACTATGGTCAGAGGGGAAGTAGGCGCTGTACGCGCAGCCGTTGAAGCCGGTTCAGCTGCTGCTCAGAAAGTAGGCGAACTTGTAAGCGTGCATATAATTCCCAGGCCGCATGAGGATCTTGAAATAATCCTCCCCCAGGGACATCTTAATAAAAGCAAACAATAGTATAATAAGGTATACGGCAGTACCCGGGTATGATTTACCGCGTAATGAAGACTCCGGTATCATTTAAACTATGGAAAAGTTAATTGCGGATATTTTAGTTGATGTTATATGTGAGAAAAATATCGCATCTGCTGTAGAATCAGCCGGGAGGCACAAGAAGGGCTTTTTTGTTGAAAAACCTTATCTTCCGTCTAAAACATCTGTAAAAAATCCAGCACCTCTCATTACATATGAAATTGTTGAGAAAGAGGTTCGTCTTGGAGCAGCAGTTATAAAGCTGCCCCCAAAAGCAATTATTACTCCCATGGCAAAGCTTCTTATAGATGAAAAAAGATTAAGGGTGGAAAAATGTTAGATGATAAACTTTTGAAATATATTGAAGATGTTTCTTCGGACGCTTCTACTCCGGGAGGCGGTAATGTCGCAGGAGTAATAAATTCTCTCGGGTGTGCACTGATGCTTATGTCCTTGAGAATTGCTGTTTTGAAAAAAAATAAAACTGATTCAGAAGCTTTAAATACAGAGAAAGAACTGAACATGCTAAAGGATAGGTCTCTTTGCCTTGCCCGGGAAGACTCCTGCCTTTTCAGTAAGGTTATGAAATACTGGAGAGAAGGTGGAAGCAGTCTTCAAAATGCCCTTGAAGAATCGGCAAAAGTTTCTCTTGATATATCAGAAGCAGCCGTCCTGCTTATAAGCATTATAGAAAAACAGGACTTGAAAAGATTCAAAAACATAATAACAGATGTGGGAATTGCTCTGGAACTTGCTCGGGCCGCCTATGAAAGCGGTATGCTAAACTTTAAAATTAATTATGACGGAATGAAAAAGCCGGCCGGACAGCTTAAGGAAAAAGAGAAAAATATTAATTCTGAATTTAATAAAAAATTTCCTGTCTTGAGAAAATTCGTTAAAACGATTATTAATTAATTAATATGTCGTTTCAAAGGAAATTAATGTGAAAAGTAACAAAAAGGTCAGTATTGATAATGGCTATTAAAAAATATTCTCTGGAGCATTCTCCCAGTCAAAAAGATAAAAACCGCTACAGACTTAATATATCAGGGTCCGAAAAGGACATAGAGAATCTTGCTTCCAAGTTGGGCAAAATAAGCAGCCGTCCGTTTCCGGCGCCCGAAGGAAATTATAATTTTTCTCTTTTTTTATATGGAATCAACGATGAAACAAAACAGAAAATTACCGATCATCTCGAAAAATATTTAAAAATGTCTTCCGGGGAACCAGATAAAAATATAAAGAAGCCTGCTCCTGTAGAAGAAAAATTCAGTAAGCTTAAGAAAGACTATACTTTTGAAAAATTCATTGTGGGAGCAAATACCAGATTTACATACGCCGCATGTAAGGCCGTTGCTGAAAATCCCGGAAAAAATTACAACCCGCTTTTTATATACGGCGGGGTCGGCTTGGGCAAAACCCATCTTATGCAATCCATAGGCAATTATGCAAGGGAGAACTTTCCGGACCTTGTGGTTGTATATGTGTCAACCCAGGAATTTATTAACGAAATAGTGAGTGCCATCGAAGAAGGAGAAATAAAAAAAAGAAGAGAAAAATATAAAAAAATTGACCTTCTTCTTATAGATGATATACAGTTTCTGCAGCAGTCCGAATCCACACAGGAAGAGTTTTTCCTTATATTCAATGAAATGCACGATGTGGGCAAGCAGATAGTAATAACCTCGGATAAGCCGCCTAAGGAACTTGCCACCCTTGAAGACCGTTTGAGATCAAGATTTGAATGGGGATTAACTACCGATATAAAAAGCCCTAATTTTGAGACAAGAAAAGCAATTTTTAAGAAAAAAGCTGAAGAAAAAGGCCTTACACTTGAAGATGACGTTATTAATTATGTCGCTGAAAGGCTTACTTCCAATATAAGAGAGCTTGAAGGAATTCTTAACCGCATAAGTGCATACAGAGAGCTTGCTGATGATAACATAAACCTTGAGCTTGTCAGGGATATAATAAAAAATATACTTCCACAGGAAAGAAAACCCTCCAAAGAAGAACCTGCGGAAGAAAAATACACTAAAAAACCAGCAGCAGACAGCCGTAATGGTAAGTCGACCGTGCCGCCGCACGTACCTCAGGCTCAGCAGTTTCAGTACCCGCCGCCTCCGCCCCAATCTCCCTTAAGGCATCATGCGAACGTATGCAGTTATTGCAGAGGAGTACTTGTTTTTGTTCCTCAGTACAGGAGGTGGTACTGCAGCAGCTGCGGCCAGTATCAGGATCCCGTACAAATGCCGGCAGCCGTTCAGCCTTTACAGGTCCCTCCGGCTCCGGAGGAATCGGGAAGGACTTGCGGCAAATGCTCCGCTCCCCTAAGATATATAAGTCAGTATGACAGGTATTATTGCCAGGCATGCCGGGAATATGCATCTGAGGATATGACTCCGCCGCCGCCTCCTGAAGAAGAGAAGCCGTCCCCTGTAGAAGACAAAACGAAAGAAGCTGTTTTACCTGAAGTTAAAGAAGCGGAAAATAAAGAGCAAAAGAAGGCTGCAAAAGAGCAAGAACAGTATCCTAAAAAAGATACCGAAAAAATAGATATTGAAAATAGTATTATAGGAGAAGAAAAAAAAGAAATAAGAAAGATAAAAGCTGGATATTTCATACCTTCAGAGGGTCAGAAAGATGCCAATAAATTGGTGGACAAACTAAATAAGCTTGCAATGCATAAGAAGTTTAATTTTTATATTAAGCCGTTATTTGTACATTATTATGATCCCGGCTCAGATATTAATTTTGATAAAATAGCTCATATGGCTGATACAAATAACGCTGATATAGCTTTGTGTATGGAGCCCGGAGAAGAATCCGGTATAAAAACAGATACCTTTAGAAACCGGCTGGGCAAATCTATGGAAAAAACGGGAGTTCCGTTTGAGATTTTAAGCCGTTCTGAGGTTAAAGAAAGCGATGCCCTGAATCTTATGCTTGATATAGCCATATGCGCCCATAAGAATGAGGGTAATAAATAAATATGAAATTCCCGAAAACCGCATTTTACATATTTCTGTTTTCCCTGGCTTCTTTTACGGTTTATATATTTCTAAGATATGCCCCGCTTTTATGGCTATCCGTTTTTTTTCTTATTTTATCTCTTGCCGCTTTGTATAAACACTGCCGGCGTGAAATTACTGATTTAAGGTACTTCAGGGATATATACAGAAAATCCTGTTCTTCAATTTCCGAAGCTGCTTCAACAGCGTATAAAATTAAGAACAAGATAAGAGAGCTTTTTGCGGAAGTAATGAAACTGGACGGAATCAGCGGATGCTGGGTCATAAAAAAAGCGGATGACGGTATGTTTCGCTATGTTGTACTAATGGGGCATGGCAGGGAAAAAACGGAATTTAGAAATGCCGTTTCGTATTTTGATGTTGAAAATATTCCGGACCCCGGTCCCATTATAAGCATCGAAAAAACCTCTATTGCAGGTTTGCCTTCCGGGCAAACATTTATTGATTTTCCTCTTTTTGACGGCAAAGTACTCAACGGTTTTGCGGGATTTTCAGGAGACCGCAAAAAAATTATAAAAGAATACGGAATTGAAAATTTCGAAGCAATAAGTTTATCAATAAAAGGAATGTATAAAAATGCCTTTAAATTACGGCATATGGAACTGCAAAGAAGAAAAACTACCGCTCAGGCGGACAGCGCCAGCGATGAACTGGCTTCAACCAATATACGTCTCGTGAACCGTGTAAAAGAACTTAAATCGCTTTATAATCTTTCGGTTGCTGTATATGCGGCCGGAAAACCGGAGGATGCAGCTAAAACAGTTTTCAGAGAAATATCATCAGTTATGGGCCTGGATGAAGGGGCATATTTTGAAGTTTTTGGAGATAGATTAAGGTTTAAGGTCGCTTCATCGGACATCTTAAAAGAAAAACTCGAAAAAATTGAAATACCGGCCAGTCTTCTTTCTGACAACAGAGTTGTTGAAATTGACGCTTTGTCCCATACGGGAAAAACAAAAATAATATTTAAAGCATTCCGGGCTGACTCTCTTATAGCTCTTCCGGCAAAGGTTGCCGATACAATAAAAGGAGTTTTTCTTCTTAGAGGCCCCAACAGGGATTATTCGTCAAGAGACTATGAAATTTTTGAAATGTACGCCAGCCGGTTGGCCGAGTTTATAGAAAGAGACGAGACTTTGAAAACACTTGTAAGCAATAACCGGCAACTGGAAGAGCTTAATAAAATTAAAGACAATTTCATAGCTCTTATATCTCACGAGCTGAAAACTCCTTTGACTTCAATAAGGGGATTCACTGAAATTCTGCTTAGCGGCCAGGGAGGCAAGCTGACCGCAAAACAGGAGGATTTTCTTCGTACTATCGAAAGTTCTGTGCAAAAACTGGAGGTTTCAATAAATGATATTATTGATACAGCTTCATTTACACGCGGCGGCAAAAAACTGAAAAAAGAAAAAGTAAATATTGGAGAGCTTATAAAAGAAAGCGCTTATGAGTACAGAGAGATTTTTGAAAATAAAAATATAAGTTGTAAAATTGATATAAAAGATGCTGTACCGGAA
Source organism: Elusimicrobiota bacterium (assembly GCA_003558145.1). Classification (GTDB taxonomy): domain Bacteria; phylum CG03; class SLGR01; order SLGR01; family PWQF01; genus PWMP01. The sequence continues at coordinate 5,346 of PWMP01000197.1, read as the reverse complement.
ATAAATATTTACCGTGAAAAGATCAAAAAAGCTTTTAAAAGCCTGCTGGATAATGCACTTAAATTTACATCTCAAGGGGGCAATGTAAGTTTAAAAGCGGCAAGAAAAGGTGATTTTGTTCAGGTTTCAGTTGCTGATTCCGGAATAGGCATAAGCGAAACGCTGAAAAAAAAGGTTTTTGAAAAATTTTTTCAGCAGCAAAATCCCAGAACAAGAAATACGGAGGGTATGGGCCTGGGACTCACGCTGGCCCGCAGTATAATTACCGAACACGGAGGGGAAATAAATATAGATTCTTCTCCAGGAGTCGGCGCTGAAGTTTATTTTATACTCCCGCTGAAATGAGGTTGCCGGGAGTAAGGCAATATAAATAAGTAATTGTAAGGAGAAAACAAATAATGACAAAAATAATGATTGTCGAAGATGACCGGACAACCGTTAAGCTGCTGAAGTTTCTGCTTGAAAAAAGAAAATATGAAGTTGTAAGCAGGAAAAACGGCCGTGAAGCTGTTGATACGGTTGAAAAAGAATCACCCGATTTAATACTGATGGATATTATGATGCCGGAAATGGATGGTATTGAAGCGACCCGCAAGATAAAAGAAAATGAAAAAACCTCCTCTATACCAATAATTATACTTTCGGCTCTCGGACAGGAAATGGAGGTAATGAAAGGACTTCAGGCCGGAGCCGACGGTTATATTGTCAAGCCTTTTGACTCTCAGGCATTACTGCGTCAGATAGAAGATAAAGTAGGACAGCCCGAGTAAAAAAATTTGATATTGGGGAGAAAATGTATTAAAATTATCAACTTTATTGTATGTATTTGTCTTATCCGGATAAATCATGTTTTTTGAGGACTATTGTGGATAGATATGTAAAAAACAGGAAGTGCTTAGTAAGAAAGAAGGAAAAAAGATGCCTATAACAGACTCTTCAATAAATGAACCAAGGAAAGATTACTCTATAAGCGAGCTGGAAGAGAAAGCAAAAGAAATGAGGGCTTACAGCATGATAGCGCTCACTTCCGCAGGTTCCGGCCATACCGGAGGGTCTCTTTCCATAATGGATATAGCGGCTGCTCTTTATCTTAAAGTTGCAACTCACGACCCTGTCAATCCCGGTTGGGATGGTAGAGACAGGATTTTCTGGTCAGCGGGCCATAAAGCTCCGGCCTTATACGTAGCTCTGGCCACGTCCGGATATTTTCCCGTTGAAGAAGTAATGAAGCTTAGAAAGTTAGGATCCGGTTTTGAAGGCCACCCCAACAGGCTTAAGCTTCCGGGTGTGGAGCTTTCCAGCGGATCTCTGGGGCATGGACTGGGAGTCGCTATAGGCAGCGCCCTTGACAGCCGTCTTAATAATAGCGACAACCATGTGTACTGTATAATGGGTGACGGAGAGCACAACGAGGGTTCTGTATGGGAAGCGATAATGAGTGCCGCCCACTATAGGTTGGATAATCTCATAGCTGTCATTGATAAAAATAACCTTCAGATAGACGGACCTACCGATGAAATAATGTGCCTCAGCTCTCTTAAGAATAAATATGAGTCTTTCTGCTGGAATGTAATAGAGATAGACGGCCACAATATGAAAGAAATTGTTAGCGCGCTTGAAAAAGCCCGAGAGTTTAAGGGAGCTCCGACTGCAATAATAGCCAAAACTGTTAAAGGTAAGGGCGTTTCTTATGCTGAGAATATGGTATGTTACCACGGTATTTCCCCCAAAGACGGGTGTATCGGAAAAGAGTCGCTTGATCAGGCGCTGGAGGATATAGGAGCCAGTGGGTTTACTAAAGAAAAAGTTAACGGACTTTTAAAAATTGCCTCTGACCGCCAGAAAGAAATTGATAAAAAAATTCAAAATAAGATTTCCGGTTTCTCCCGTAACTACTGGTGGAACAGTACTGATAATATGAAGTCCGTTATGGAGTCGACAAGAATTGGCTTCGGACGTGCTATTAAAGAATTGGGGGCCGACCTTAACACGGTTGCGTTGGGATGTGACTTATCTGATTCAATTAAAATAAGCAGTTTTTACAAGGATAACCCCGAAAGAAAAAACAGGTTTTTCAGCATGGGTATAGCCGAAGCGAACGCAACTCTTGTGGCTTCGGGCCTGGCAAAAGAAGGAAAACTTGCCTTTATGGGTTCATTCGGGGTTTTTTCTACGGGCAGAAACTGGGAACAGCTAAGAACTACAGTAGCTTATAACAAATTTAATGTTAAAGTTACGGCTGCACACGGCGGTATTTCAGTAGGCCCCGATGGCGCAACGCATCAGTCTCTGGAAGAGATAGCCTTGATTAATTATATTCCGGACATGATACTGACGGTGCCATGTGATTCTTTTGAAACCGAACGTATGACTAAGGCCCTTGCTCTTATTGACGGACCTGCGGTCATAAGGTACGCCCGGGAGTCCACGGCGGTTGTTACAAACTCCGATACCCCGTTTAAATTTGGTGAAGCGCTTGTAATCAGGTACAGAGGTGAACGAGAAAATTTTTCGGATGCTTTTCAATGGCATATAGGCAGTCAATACGAACCTGAAGGAGAAGACGTGTCAATTATAGCCTGCGGCCCTATGGTGCCGGAAGCAATGAGAGCCGCCTGGATTCTTAAAGAAGAATTCGGAATTGACACCCGTATTATAAATGTCCACACCATAAAACCGCTGGATAAGGGAACCATAATAAAGGCCGCCGAAGACACCAATGCGATAATTACATGCGAGGAACACCAAAAAGGTGGATTTGGTAATATAATTGCAGGGGCTGTTTGTGCTCTTAAAGATTACAATTCGCCTGTCGTAATGGATATGATTGGAGTAGAAGACAGGTTTGGAGAAAGCGGACAGCCGTGGGAACTTCTAATAGAACACGGCCTTATAGCAGAGAATATAGCTAAAAAAGCAAGGGAGCTTATTGAGAAAAAAAAGTAATAAAACGGCAGGGGAGATTTATTGAAAACAATAGATGGCTTTATAAAAGCCGCGGCCGGCCGTCAGAAGGTAGACCTTCTGTTAAAAAATGCCCGTCTGGTTAATGTTCTTTCGGGCGAAATAACCAAAGAGCATGTTGCAGTTTATGACGGCCGTATTTGCGGTTTCGGAGAATATAAATCCTGCAGGGTTATAGACCTGAAAAACAACCTGCTTCTTCCCGGCTATATTGACGGGCATATTCACATTGAAAGTTCAATGACAACAGTTTCTGAATTCGCCAGCGCCGTTGTACCTCTCGGAACAACTGCGGTTATAGCTGATCCTCATGAGATCGCTAATGTGCTGGGTCTGGCCGGTATTAAGTATATGCTTGAATCAGCAAAATACCAGCCGTTTGAAGTTTACCTCACAATTCCTTCCTGCGTTCCGGCTACATCCATAGAAACATCCGGAGCAGTCATAAGCGCTGGTGATATTTTTCCGTATCTTTCCCAGAGATGGGTTGTGGGGTTAGGGGAAATGATGGATTTTCCGGGTGTTATAAAGGGCGAAAAAAATGTGCTGGATAAACTTAAGTTAATATCGGACAAAAGAATAGAGGGGCACGCTCCGGGCCTGGGAGGGAGGGATTTATCCGCATATATTTCGGCCGGGATAACTTCTGACCATGAAAGCACAGAAATAGAAGAAGCCCGTGAAAAACTGCAAAAAGGAATGCACATAATGATAAGGGAAGGCACCGTAACAAAAAACCTGTCTGACCTGCTTCCCCTTGTTAGTGACCTTAATGCTTCAAATTTTTCATTTGTGTCAGATGACAGGTCCCCCGGCGACCTGGTTGATAAAGGTCATATGAACCATATAGTCAGAAAAGCCTGCCGGGAGGGATTGAATCCGATTGCTGCTGTAATGCTTGCAAGCGTAAATACCGCAAGATATTTCGGACTCAAAAATCACGGTGCTGTTGCACCAGGTTATAAGGCCGATATGCAGGTGCTTAAATCTTTTAAAAGCCGTTTTCCCTTGATGGTTTTTAAAAACGGCGTCCTGGTAGCAGAAAACGGAAAAATGAAAAAATTACCCAGGAAACCCAAAGATGTCCACATAAGGGGTTCGATTAATGTTAAATGGCTGGAATTGAGTGATTTTGCCGTTAAAGCTTCATCTTCTTCGGTGCGCGCAATTAAACTTGTGCCGAATCAGATAATAACCGAGCAAAAAAAATATAAAACTCCTGAAAAAGGCGGGTTTCTTGTTTCGGACCCCTCTCGGGACCTTTTAAAAATTTGTGTAGTTGAAAGACACCGCGCCAGCGGGAATGTCGCCACGGGCATACTTAAAGGTATGGGCATTAAAGAGGGAGCCATAGCCACTTCTGTATCTCATGATTCTCACAATATAGTTGCAACCGGCGTGGAAGATTCGGACATTATGTCCGCCTGCGTTGAAGTTATAAAAATGGGCGGCGGACTTGCGGCTGTTAAAAAAGGAAAAGTTATTGAAACACTGGCTCTTCCCATAGCCGGCCTTATGAGTGAAGAACCTGTAGAGAAAGTAAACAGCAGACTTAAAAAAGTTATATCAGCAGCGCGGAAACTGGGAGCGGCTCCTCAGGATCCGTTTTTCACTTTGTCTTTTCTCTGTCTGCCCGTTATACCTGCTCTTAAAATAACGGACAAGGGACTTGTAGATGTAAATAAAATGAAACATACTAAACTTTTTGTAGGATGATTCCCAGGGCGGTTATAATTGTATTGGACGGCCTTGGCGTTGGTTATATGGATGATGCCGACAAATACGGTGATGTAGGCGCTGATACCCTGAAACATATTGATGAAGCTGTAGGCGGATTGGTGCTTCCCAATCTTTGCCGTCTCGGTCTGGGAAAAATATCTGATTTAAAAAATTCATTTTCGGTAGTTGAAGGCTGTTACGGCCGGATGCTTCAGAACTCACCCGGAAAAGATACTACAAGCGGTCACTGGGAAATTGCCGGACTTGATCTGGATTTTTCTTTTCCGGTTTATCCTGAGGGCTTTCCGCCGGAAGTTATAAAAACGTTTGAAAAAAAAACCGGTAAAAAAGCGCTTGGGAATTATGCCTCATCGGGAACTCTTATTCTGGATGAACTGGGCGAGGAACATATAAAAACCGGAAATCCTATAGTCTATACTTCAGCGGATTCTGTTTTTCAGATTGCTGCCCATGAAGATGTAGTAAGCCTTGAAGAGCTATATAAGATTTGCAGTCAGGCGCGGGAAATACTTAGCGGCCAGCATTCCGTATCAAGAGTAATAGCCCGGCCTTTTACCGGGGGGGGTAAAGGTAAATTCAAACGAAACAACGCCGGCCGCAAGGATCTTTCCCTTGAGCCTTCGTCTGAAACACTTTTGGATC
>PWMP01000207.1 GCA_003558145.1 Elusimicrobiota bacterium | reverse complement strand
ATTAATCGGGTTTCGCGGACTGCCGTGTACGAACATAAAACCATTCTCTTCACCGCTGTATTTAAGTTCGGCAAGAAAAGCTATATTTTCAGAAGTGAGCCTGTCAAGTGTCCAGCAAAGAGTTTCAGCGGCAGGTGCATTAAACCTGGATAGATTGTGAGACTTAAGAACGGCAAAATCGTGGTTCCCGATTATACTGGAAACTTTTTCGTTTTTTCTAATTTCATCAGCACACTCGTTTGGCCGGGGACCGTACCCGACTATATCCCCGCAGTTAATTACTCTATCTACTGCCTTCTGCTCAAAAAGAAAGGCTAAAACTTTTCTGCAGGCTTCGTAGTTTCCGTGTATATCTGATATTATACCGTACTTCATTCTCCTAAAACAGATTTTCTTTTTAAAATACGCCAATAAGCATCGATGAGAAAGAAGGGAAGAGTGATAATTCTTTTAAGTCTCCATGGCTGAATAAAAAGTCTCCACAGCCATTCCAATCCTGCATATACAAATATTCCGGGTGCGCGGCGCAGGGTCCCGCTCAAAACATCAAAACTGCCTCCAACCCCAACAATAATTCCTCTGTGTATTTTATCTTTTATGCGGCTTATTAATATCTCCTGCCGGGGTATGCTCAGCCCTACAAAAATCGCTCCGGGATTCTTCCTGTTTATTTCCTCTATAATATCTTTTTCTTCGGCAGAATTAAAATACCCGCTTCGTATGCCGCAAATATCCGCCTGCGGATATTTTTGAGTTATTTTTTCGGCTGCTTTTAGTACAACCGTTTCTTTAGCTCCCCAAAAAAAAGTCCTTGTGCCTCTTTTAATAATTTCTTCCATAATTTCTATGCCCGGATATCTGAAGACTACTCTTTTTTCTCCCAAAAAAACTACCATTTTTATCCCTATGCTGTCACAAACAATCAAATCCGCATTTTCTACAGCCTGCCTGAAGTCAATCTGCTTCCAGTACAATCTTGCCATAAGAGCATTAAAGGTTACAATGTGAGAGGATGGTTTTCGGGCTGACAGCTCAAGGCAGCGGGAAAATATCTCCCGGCGCGATAAAGCCGTTACTTTCATTCTCCGGGAACAGATTTTACGTCTTTCAGGTTAACGGATATCACTTTTGAAACTCCAAACTCTTCCATTGTAATACCATAAAAGGTATCGCTGTGCTGCATTGTCTGTTTATTGTGTGTGATAAGTATGAACTGGGTATTTTCAGAATAGTCTTTAAGCATTTTTAAAAACCTGTGAAGGTTTATATCATCCAAGGGAGCATCTACCTCATCAAGAACACAGAAGGGGGAAGGTTTAACTTCAAAAATTGCAAACATAAGAGCTATCGCAAGAAGAGCCCTTTCTCCTCCGGAAAGCTGTTTAAGAGAAGTAATTTTTTTTCCTTCAGGCCTGGCTTTCATTTCAATACCGCTTTCAAGAATATTATCAGGATCAAGCAGTGAAAGTGAAGCCTGTCCTCCTTCAAAAAGCCGGTTAAAAACCCGGTTAAAATTCTTATTTACTTCATTAAATGTGTCTAAAAATCTGTCCTTAGTCTGTGTATTTATTTTTCTTATTATGTTCCTCAGGTTTCTGTCGGCTTCTTCCAAATCGTCCACATGTTTTTTTATGAATTCAAATCTTTGGTTCTCTTTTTCAAACTCTTCTGGAGCCTGGAGATTAACATTCCCTATTTTTTCTATCTTATTTTTCAGCGTTCTTATTTCTTCTTCATCAATTTCTTCTCCGGTATAATTTTTCATTGCTGTTTCCAGGTCTGTATTCATATCCTCGGTTATTCTGACTTTTATTCCGTTTAATTTTTCCCGCAGCACTTCTTCCGTCTGCCTTTCCCCGGCTGCTTCATCTTTGCAGCGCTGCAATTCAATATCTTTTTCTTTTTGTTGTTCTTTTGTTTTTTTTAGTTCAGAGGTAAGCTCTCCTTTTTCGTTTTGCAGTTCCCCTGTGCGGTTTTGTACTTTTTTCCTTTCTTGCTGCAGCTCTTGCAGTTTCTCTCTATCGGAAGAATTTCTCGAAATTATATTTATGCGGTTGGCTTTAAGGTCTTCTATGAGACTGTTTAATCTTTTTATTTCCTTTTTTGTATCTGAAATTCTTTCCTCAACGCTTTCAAGTCTGCCGGTAACCCTGCCTGTGGAATCAGAAAGAATTTTCTGCTGGGCTTCCCGGGCAGCAGCGGACGTTTTTAATTCGCTCAGAGAGTCTACTAAAGCGGCTAACTCAGCTCTGGTAAAATCCAGTTCTTTTGTTAGTTTGCTTACATGCTCTTTATTTAGGGATATTTCTTTTTCAATTTCCTTTTTATCAGGGAGTCGGCTCATGTCCCTGTTTATCGTTTCCAATTCGCCTGATATAAATTCTATCCGGCCTTTTAAATTACTTCTTTCCTGTTTTAAAACAGATATTTCTTCCGAAAGTTTATCCAGGCTGAGCCTGTTTTGCCTAACTTTCTTTTCAGCAGCGTCTCTCTTTTCTTTTTCGTCTGCAAGCTTACTCTCGGTTTCCTTAAGAAGAATACGCAGTTTTTCTATGTCTTTCTCAAGAACCAGAAGCCGGCCGCTGCGCTGAGGCATTTCTCCGCCTCCGAAAACAACACAGTCATTGTAAAAAATAAGATCACCTTCCTGGCGGGCGCTTCCGGTTATGAAACTCACAATCTTTTTTATTGATTCATCCGCACTGCCGTTTACAGAAACTCCGGAAGAAACAGCCGGAATTTTATCTGCCAGCATAAATGTCAGCGGAGGTAGATTATATTCTCTTAAAAAAGACACGGCTTGTTCTGCGGAACCCATATCAGCCGCCGTCATCCAGGACATTTTTTCTCCGGCCATAGCTGCTATTTTTTTCATCTCACCAGTAGAAAAATATTTTTCAAGCACAGCAAACAATGGACCGTCAACACCGTTAATCTTACGGCCTGCCAATTTTTCTATACTTAAAAGCTGGGGAAGGTATTTTTTGCCTGAATCAAATTCGCTTGCTGTCTGATGATATTCCTTAAGAATTTTCTCCCTGTCGTTTTCCATTTTATCGATCGTTTGATTAGATTTGCTTATGGCGTCGTACAATTCATTATTGCTTTTTATATAACCGTTGATTTTTTGTTCAAGCGTATTTATTTTTTTATTCTTTATCTCCAGCTTTTCCGTAAGCGTATCGAAGGATTTTTTTAATTCCGCCGATTTTTCTGAAAGTTTTTTCCCGAGTGAAACTATATTTTCGGTTTTAGCATTTAAATCAATGAACAAAGAAGAAGCAGAGGAAAGTTCTTTTTCCAATTCTGCTATTTTTTCATGCAGGAGACGGCTTTTTTCTTTTTTTTCTTTTATCGAAGTATTTTTGTCGTCTATTTCTTCCTTAAGCCTGTCCAGTTTTTTCTCTGTTTCTGTATCCCTGGCCGAATTAAGATCTTCAAGCTCTTCTTTTAATTGTTTTAAGCTTTTTTCACTGTATAATTTAGCTTCTTCATTTCGCTTGATTTCTTCATCCAAACGTTGTAATTCAGAATCAAAATTTTCGATACTGTTATTTATTATTTCTATTTTGCTTTCAATCCGGTAAGCTGACTGGCTTAGATTAATAATTGTTTCATCAAACTCTGATTTTTTTTCCTCCATTCCGCTTACCTGCGCATCAATCTTGCTCTTCACAGAACTCAGGGAGGCAAGCCTGTCTTTTATTCCTCCTGTTTCATTAAGCTGTTTTTGAAGTCTTTCTTTAATACTTGAATATTCCCGGCAAAGACGGCTGACCTCCAGGTAGGAAAGCCGGGCGCTGTACTTACGAAACTGTCTGGCTTTTACGCTCTGTCTCTTGAGACGCCGGATATTTTTCTTAACCTCAGCCATAATATTTTTAACTTCATCCAGATCGCGACGCGTTCTTTCAAGTCGCCTTTTGGCGTTTTCTTTTCTTTCCTTGTACTTTCTTATACCGGCTGCTTCCTCTATAATACCCCGTCTTTCTTCAGGTGAGCATTTTAGAATAAAACTTACGTCCCCCTGATCCATTACTGAATAAGACTGGGTACCAACTCCCGTATCCATAAAAAGCTCTTTTATATCTTTAAGCCGGCAGGGGTTTCTGTTAATATAATATTCACTGTCACCGCTCCGGTATAGTTTTCGCATTACCGTTACTTTATCATAATCGAAAGGCAGAATTCCGGATGAATTATCAATGCAAAATTCAACCGAAGACACGCCTATAGGCTTACGGGTTTTCGATCCTGTGAATATCATATCCTCCATCTTGTCGCCCCGCAGACGGCTGGCGCTTTGCTCTCCCAATGCCCAGTTAATAGCGTCAAGCACATTTGATTTGCCGCATCCATTAGGACCCACTATAACTGTCATTCCGGCATCAAAATCAAATTTGACTTCATCCGCAAAGGACTTAAAGCCGTATATCTTTAAACTCTCAAGACGCATTAACTATACCTTTCATGTTCTGAATAAACACACCCGCAGTACTCCTGCCTGTAAAGATTGTCATTTTTTGAAAGAGTTATTCCCTCTTTCCAGCCCTGCCTGAAATCTTCAGCATAAAAATCAATACCTGCTTCGTCGGCAGCTTTCCGGCCTTCTTCAACTACATAATCAAAATACTGAAATTTACTGTAGAGCAAAGTAGTAGTAAATATATCTACTCCCGATAACGCAGCCGTTTGTGCTGTTTTTTTGAGCCGCATTCTGTAGCACAGGCGGCATCTTTCGTTTTTCTCTTTTGAAGACGCTTCTTCAAACCAGCGTTTAATGTCATAAGTCCCTTCAATTATATCCGCCGGCCCGTTTTTTGCAAGATAGTATCCCAAAGTCATCATTCTTTTATTGTACTCCCTCCAGCCATGTATATTCGGATTATACCAGAAAAAAGATAGTTCAAAGTTTTTTTCCTTAAGATATTTTGCCGGATAGCACAGGCAGGGAGCACAGCATGTGTGAATAAGTATTCTGCGGCTCACTGTAATTTTAAATATTCCTGGGATGGCAAATGCCCAAACTCATCTTCAAAAGGCAATTCGATATTAAGATTTAGTTCCAATGCTTTTCTCTTGGTCTTAAGCATAAATTTTTCCCAGTATTCACAACTGGGCTCCTCGCCTTCGCCATAAAGTCTCTGGTATGAGTCAGGCAGTCTTGGAAATTTTTCTTTTAACCAGGAAAAAAACATTTCCCTCTGGTAATTCTTAATAGAAAGCGGCGCAAACAAAGCATACGCTGCACCCGACGCAGACACTCTTCTTAAAATTTTTTCTGTTTCTCTGCCATCTGTCAGATACGGAAAAACCGGAGATACAGCAACCCCTGCAGAAATACCGTGATGTCTTAATTTTTTAACTGTTTTAAGGCGCGTTTTAACAGGCGGAGAATCGCCTTCAAGTTTTTTAACAAGCCCGCCCGACACAACCGGGATGGAAATTGTTACGCACACAAAACTTTTACTATTTATTTTTTTAAAAAGTTCAATGTCCCTGAGCACTCTCTCTGACTTTGTTACTATATGCAGCGGAAAAGCATAATCCTGAAGAATTTCAAGTAGCCTTCTTGTTATAAAATATTCATTTTCATTTTCCCCGTAGGGTTCACAGGATTCACCCAGTGCTATAAGCCCCATTTCCAGTCCGGACTCCAGGCGCCGCTTAAGAAGATACGGAGCATTAATTTTGATCTGTACCTGCCGGTCTTTCTCTTCTTCAAGACCTGTTGAATCAATATGTTTCTTTTCCTGAACATAACAGTATCTGCATCCTACGAGACAGCCGCGATAGGGGTTTAAAGAATACCTTGACATGTAGAAAGGATTTATTTCCTCGTTTCTGTATAATATGTTTTTCGCCTGATACGGCTCGCTTTTTTTCTTTTTGGCTTTCACTTCAAAACAGTTCCTGATCTTTTCCGCTTATTTTTAAACCCGTATGTTCAAATCCCAGCCGGGTCGCTTTTCTTCCTTTAGATGTCCTTGAAAGAAATCCGCGCTGAATAAGAAAAGGCTCATAAACATCGGCAATTGTTTCTTCATCTTCCCCTACGGATACAGCCAGGGAACCCAGTCCTACCGGCCCTCCGGAAAATTTTTCAATAATTGTCTTTAAAATTTTTCTATCCATGGGATCCAGACCTTTTTCATCAACCTCAAACATCTTAAACGCCCCGCAGGCAACCTCTTTTGTTATGACTCCTCCTTCTTTTACCTGGGCATAATCCCTGACTCTTCTTAAATAACTGTTTGCTATCCTCGGGGTGCCTCTGCTTCTGAAAGCTATTTCATCTGCGCCTTCTTCTTCTATTTCAACCTCAAGGATATACGCTGATCTCAAAACTATCTGCTTAAGTTCTTCCACGGAATAAAAACTCAGTCTTTCCTGTATTCCGAACCGCTCCCTCATAGCAGCGGTTATGCTGCCAGCTTTTGTGGTAGCACCTACCAGAGTAAATGCAGGAAGATTCAATTTAATACTTCTGGCGGAAGGCCCTTCGCCCACAATTATATCTAGCTGGTAACTCTGCATCGCAGGATAAAGTGCTTCTTCCACAACCTTATTGAGCCGGTGTATCTCATCTATAAAAAATACTCCTCTCTCAGGAAGGTTAGTAAGTAGTGATGCAAGGTCTCCCGGTTTTTCAAGGGCCGGACCGGAAGTTTCTTTTACCGGTACTCCAGTCTGCTTTCCTATTATATGGGCGAGCGTTGTTTTGCCAAGTCCCGGAGGTCCATAAAAAAGACAGTGATCAAGAGGCTCTTTTCGCTTTTGGGCGGCCTCTACGAACATTATCAGTTTGTCTTTAAGTTTTTGCTGCCCTATAAACTCGTTAAAATTAAGCGGCCTGAGCTTTATATCGGCGCTCTTCTGACGGTCATCATCTTTATTAATTGCTGTTTTTTTGTTTTTTTCTTCAGCCATGATATTTAAAAATCTTACTTATGATGTTTTCTACGGTATCACTCTCTTTGATTCTGCTGCTTACCGCTCCCAGCATATCCCTGGCCTGAGCTTCCCTGTACCCCAAAGACAGCAGAGCCATTAAAGCTTCCTCCATTTTTTCCCGGTTTATTTTAGTATCTGCGAATTTGTAATCAAGCGGGCCCAGTTCGGCAAGTTTATCTTTTAAATCGACTATCATACGTTCGGCTGTTTTCTTTCCTATTCCTTTTACTGATGCAAGCTTGTTTATATCTTCATTTTTTATGGCTGACGCAAATTCTCCCGGAGTTACCTGCGATATAACATTAAGCGCCTTGCCCGGACCGATTTTTGAAACACTCAGTATAAGCTCAAACAGTTTTTTTTCGCCTTCACAGGAAAAACCGTAAAGCTCCTCGGTGTCTTCTCTTAAATGATGATAAATATACAGCATAACTTCTTCCGGCGGGTCAGGAAGGTCGTTGTATGTAAGCGCCCCTATATTTATTTCATATCCTATCCCGGAGTTTTCAACAATAGCCTTGCTCATTTCCTTAGTTTTAAGTATTCCTTTTATATACACGTACATTGTTATTTTTTCCCAAGTATTCTTTTTATCTTCCTGCAGTTCAGGTGGCACAGTGCGGCAGCAAGAGCGTCAGAAACATGATCCGGGCCCGGGAGCTGCGTCAGTGAAAGAAAATTCTTGACCATAAACTGCACCTGGTTTTTATCTGCCCTGCCATACCCCACAACGGCCTGTTTAATTTCCAGCGGAGTATACTCATCTATATTCTTTTGGCTGTGGTGAAAAGCGAGTATAATTACCCCCCTTGCATGTGCTACCTGCATTGCCGTTTTTGTGTTTTTTGCAAAGAAAAGTTTTTCTACTGCAATTTCATCCGGGCTGAATTTTTCCGAAAGTTCAAGCGATTTTTTATAAAGTAGATTTAATCTTTCGGAAAAGGATATCTCCGGAGACGTACTCAGGCATCCGCAATCAACAAGTTCGGCGGAATGTCCGGAAACCGATTCTATAAGCCCCCATCCCGTGTTTGCCAAACCGGGGTCTATTCCCATAATTTTCATTTTAAATCTCCCGGCTTATACACCACATCGCATACAAGCGGTATAAAGACGCCGTTTTTTCATAACATTTTGATTATATAGAAATGCTCTGTTAATTGTCAAACACCGCGACGGGAATACCATTTACGGCTTATCAAGAAATTCTTTTAGGCACATCCAGCTTTCCTGAAGCCGCAATTGAAGCCTGCTTATCTTTTCGCTGTAATTCTTAGGATATGTTATTTCCTGCTCCAGACTGTCAAGTAAGCCGGCTACAGAAATTTCCTCTGCATCAAAACAAGGTATCTCCATATATGAACAGAAGTTTTTTACTTTAGGATCATAATTTATTCCCACCATAGGAAGGCCTGCAACAGCACCCAGCATAAGAGAGTGAAGCCTCATTCCTATAAGGGCTTTAAATTTCGAAAAACTATCCATACAATTATTTCCCGCGGAGAATTCAATTATTTTACCTTCTTCAGATTTTATTGTGTCGAACTTAGGATGCATATTAAAAAAAACGCCCCTATATCCGCGTTCTGCAAGTCCTTTATTAATATCTTTAAGCATTTTTTCTGCAGGGAAATCTCTCCACGTTCTCAATGCCAGGGCTATTTCTGTTTTTCTGTTTTTAGGGGTGACGGATGATTTTTTAAGACTAAAAACTGGATCAGCGCCAAGCAGTACTTTTTTATTATTGCGGGTAAGTTTTTCTGCCAGTTTTTTTGAAAATGAATCCCGTACTATTAAAAGATCAGTTTTTGAAAAAATATACCCGGTAATTAACCTGTTAAAAAACTTATCTATGGGCCCTATTCCCTGATTGAATACTATCAGTTTTTTTCCTAAAATTTTTGCCGCCGCCATTAAAAGTAAATAATAATATATAGTCGCTTTTCCGGATTTGTCCTGGAGCAGGCCGCCGCCGCCCATAATCAGAACACCCGCATTTAAAATACAGTAGATTACAGAAAAAGGATTGTACCTGTTTATTCGTTTAAAACCTTTAGAAAAATGCTTTGCATTTTTTGAAAGAACATAAGTCTCAGAACAAGGAAAATACTTTTCTATACCCTCAAGAATCTGACAGAGAATAATTTCATCACCGGCGTTATTATAGCCGTAATACCCTCCTAAAACTATTTTTCGGGCTGCTGCCATTTTCTTACAAATAAAACCGCAACCGCACCAATCACGATGCCTATGGCCCAACCGTAAAAGGATCGTATTATAGAAGCGGCAACAGGAGTATGTATATGCATAAAAGAGTTTATCACGGATGCCGGCCCCATCAAACCTAATACTAAAAGCAACTTTGATAACACAGCCGGCTTGCTATTTCTACTGTACATATATAAACCTGCTATAAGAATAGGATGCCCGATAAGGAATTCCTTAAATCTGGGCCTGAAAACAAAAAGGTCTTCCAGGATATTTCTCAAGGACATTTCCATTCCCAGAACAAACTGCGGACTTACGTTCGCCGTTCTGAAGACCATAACCCCTAAAATTACACCCACACCCGAGGCGGCAATTAAATGAAGCCATTTAATTTCTTTATTTAATATTGTTTTAATTTCTTCAAATAAAAATACTGCTGCGCCTAAGACAAAAGGAAGAAGAAATGACAGTTTAACGCCTCTTATACGGCTTATCTTAGTATAAAGTTCCCCGCTCCAGCCTGCAGAAGCTACAATAATACCTCCAAGAAATGAAAAGGCGGCGATAAGTATTAGTACGTTTAAAAACCTTTTTTTTCTATCCACTGCAATTTTAACGGAAAGCGGAGGTACAGCCGCAGCTGTAATTATTATGAGAATGTTCTTTATCCCGGAAGGCCAAATAAATGCCGCGGTAAAAAGTAAAACGGATATAAAAAAAACCGCTGCGGCATTAAATCCCGCCAGCAGAAAAAGTCCGGAAAGCAGAGCCAATGCTGCCGCTACCGGAAGAATCCAGGGACTCTTTATTATCAAAGCTCCTTCCGGACGGCCCGTATCTACAAGGTGCTTTTCAATATCAGTTTTAAACGATTCGGCAAGAGAAGGGTTTCTGAAATAAAAACCTCTGACACTTCTCTCCCTCATGGCGCGCAGACCTCTTTTTACGGATTCGCTTTCTTCTATATCCCCCGGAATGGAATGTAGAAGCGCTGAATGCAGTCCAAAAGCTACCTGTTTCATCCCTTTCTGAGGCGCAAACTCTATATTAAAGACAAGCATTTCGTTCTCTTTAAGCCTTCTATTTACATGTTCAATATAATCCGGATACCCGAGAACTTCTGCTCCCTTGAAGACAACTCCCTCATAACTGCCTTTTTCAAATATTCTGTCTATACTCTCAGTATTAACCAGGCTGTCGTTAACGGGCCTTATATATTTTCTTTTTCCTGCCGCCCAGTCAGGAACAACAATGCCCGCACCCGTTTTACTGATTATACTCCAATCGATATTTTCAAAAAGAATATAATAAAGGTTTCCTGTTTTTTTTGTTTTTATTTTCGAAGTTTCGAATTTTAATTCCGCACTTATAGCTGCCTCTTTGAAAATTTTTTCACATTCAAAAACAATTACAACGGAGCCGGGCGCTTTCTCTTCAAAGGGATGTCTTATTCCGGGCCGGCAGAGAGTTGCAAGTGCAAGCCCGTCAAGTTCCGCAAATGTGTATTCACTGATGACCGCGCTATCATTAAAAGCTTCCGTACGGGAATCCAAAAGTATTTCAACTGTCCTGTTAGCCGTTTCGGTTGCTATTCTCCGGTAAATGGAAGGCTGCGAAAGAATAACGGCAGCCAAAACAACTATGATGCCGGCTTTAGTTTGTGACAGCTTCAAGATTTCTCCTTGCAGTTTCATTACGGGGATCTATACTCAGGACCATCTGGTACTTTTCTTCTGCCTTTTCCGGTTTTGAAAGATTGAAATATATATTGCCGGAATAGATAAGAGCTTTTATGGATGCGGGATTAATATTTAAAACTTTTTCCAGTTTCCCGAGAGCCTCAACCCATTCTTCATTTTTTATATGAGCTTCCGCCTCGGAAAAATATTGCTCTGTTTCCGGTGTGTTCAATATATTCGCATGCATCGATTTAATCCTCATAATAGTTGATCGTGTATGAGT
>PWMP01000076.1 GCA_003558145.1 Elusimicrobiota bacterium | reverse complement strand
CTCATAGACGTTCAAAAAACAAAAATCAGCAATCTAAAAAGTGTGCACTTTTAAAACTTAAACTGTGCACTTTTAAAATTTATCTAACAGTGTGTTACCGGTTTTCATGGGAATAGGAATAGACATCATAACCCCCCTGCTAAGAAATACAGGCTGGTAAAATTGTTATGCATAGGGAGCCGGACAAATGGAAAAAACTGCTTAGTTATCATGTAACGCTTAAGCAGGCTCAATCAAGCTCAGGAACAATCAGCTCATACGACACACCTCTACCCCTTGCTTTGTTTTGCTTTAACACCTTTTTTTTCACCAAATCTGTAATATCCCTGTATGCCGTAGCCCTGCTTACCCTGGTCATACCAACATATTTTCTTGTACTTAATCCGCCCTTAAAACCTCCCTGACCGGCATCAAGCAGCCGGTTAATTACTTTCTTTTGGTTCTTATTGAACTCTGTTTGTGCATGCATTTGCCAGAAAAGTGATTTCTGCAAAATATTTGCAATGGAAAGCTCTGATTCCTCTATGGCACGAATAAAACTGTCAAGAAACCACTTTAGCCAATTCGTTATATCCATCGAAGCTTTTTGACTTTTTTCAAGTACATCGTAATACGCATTTCTCCCGGACATTATCCTGCTTGAAATAGAATAGTATCTTTGAGCTGTTTTTTCATCCTGCGCCAATGCCATATCCGTCAGCGCCCTTGCAATTCTCCCATTACCGTCCTCAAACGGATGAATAGAAACAAAATAAATATGAGCTATCCCTGCCCTTAGCAAGCCGTCAAGCGATTTTCTTTCATCTTTCCACCATTTTAAAAACTGTTTCATTTCATGTGATATCCTTTTAGCTGGCGGGGCCTCGTAATGAACCGTTTCTTTTGATGCAGGGCCTGAAACCACCTGCATTGGCTCCCTGCTTCTCCACTTTCCAACCTCAATTTTTCTCAAACCGGAATATCCTGCCGGGAACAATGCCGCCTGCCACGACTTAATACGTTCCGTAGTCAGAGGATTGGCATACTTTTCGGTTGCATCCAGAAGCATATCTATAAGCCCTTCGGCGCTTCTGTCAGGCGGCTTCAAGCCGGCGGAAGGTAATCCCAGTTTTCTTGCCACGGAAGACCTTACCGCTTCCTTATCAAAGCGCATTCCTTCAATAGCAGCAGTTTTTATCGTTTCTTCCGTTAATATTTCTGCCCTCGCTTTTTGATTATACTCAAACCCCAAACCCTTTACTTTGCTTATTAACTTCCCTTGAGTAAGTCTTGCCTTGCCTAGAAGATTAATTATTTCGTCGCTTTGCCATTTAAATTCCGTCCACTCTTTTAACTCCCATATATAGCTCATAATTTCCCTCCTTTATCGCTTCATTATTTGAAACAATTATAACACATAATCGCTTCACAATCAACATTTTACAATTTTGGAAATGGGAACAGGAATGGACATCGTAACCCCCCTGCTAAGAAATACAGGCTGGTAAAAATTGTTATGCATAGGGCACAGGCCGGCTTCGGCGGCCGGGCGCCTGCCCTTGCCTTTCTTCTGGATGCCCGATGCAGGGGAGGGCAATCAGAGGATAATAGCCAGGCAGATGTTTCCCGCGCATTCTTTTTTCTGTGCGTTGCTGCACATGCTTCGCCTTGATTTCCGGCGCGGGTCGCTTTTGGAAAATCAATTTTCTTAAAAATACGTATCTGTTTTAAATATTTAACACAAGCTCTTCCCTGCCCGGTTAAGAATCTTCTGGTTTAACTGTCTTGAGGGTTATTCCCTTATCACTGATTGTAAGAAGTCTTTTTTTAAAAAGAGAGCCTACGGCTTTTTTATAGTTTTTCTTGCTTACGCCGAACTTGCTGTATATAATTTCCGGGTCGCTTTTATCGCTAACCGGAATAAACCCTCCCTCTTCCTTAAGTTTTGCCAGTATTTTTTCCGCGATACCCTCAATTTTCCCGTACCCGGGCCTCTGCAGAGACAGATCTATCTTGCCGTCCCCTCTTATCTTCTTTATGAATCCTTCTGTTTTCTGGCCTATCTTAAGCGAAGAGAATACTTCTGTTTCATATATCAGTCCCGTATGAGAGCTATTTATTACAGCCTGGTATCCCATTTCGGTTTTAGCGTATATAAGAAGGCCCACCTCTTCCCCTACTTTATAACCTGCAGCTTCGTTGTCCAGGAACTTGCCCAGTTTAGAAGAAGCGGCAATTCTTTTGCTTTTCTCGTCCAGATATATTCTTACCACATAATATTTTCCCTTTTCCATTCTTTTTTCTTTTTGTTCGGAAAAAGGCACTAAAAGGTCTTTGGGAAGGCCCCAGTCCATAAAAGCCCCTACCTGAGTAACATCCACAACCTTGAGAAAAGCAAATTCGCCGGCTTTAGCGTAGGGTTTTTCGGTCGTGGCTATTATCCTGTCCTCGGAATCGTTGTACAGAAAAACTTCTAAAATATCGCCCGCGCTGCATCCTTCGGGCACATACCTGGTAGGAAGAAGTATCTCTCCGAAAGAGTCCCCGTCAAGATAAACTCCGAAATCAACTTCTTTTACAACCGGAAGATAATTATATATTCCTATTTGAATCATTTTTTATCCTTTATATACCCCCCAGACCCTGTTCAATGCTCAGCTTCCTGGCCGGAGGCAGCTTTGCCGGATCATCGGACCCGGCGCCCCTGACATTAGTCCATTTAGAATATCTATAACTTGCGGTGCATCCGGCTAAATTGAGACTGTTCAATACTCCTTTTCTCGTCGATAAAATTTACCCATAAAATCAAAGTTACCCCCAAAAATACGCTAATATGCCCCCTTTTT
>PWMP01000028.1 GCA_003558145.1 Elusimicrobiota bacterium | reverse complement strand
GAGAAGGCTTCCACTCTTATAAGCTGTCTGGGAGCGGACAGCCTGAACCTGTTTGTTGTAATAAATGCAACCGAAGCTAATCCGGATTTAACAATAGTAACAGAAGTTATTGACCGTCTGGCGCGTGACAAGTTGAAAAAAGTAGGAGCGGATTATATTATATCGCCTTCCCAGATAGGCGGAAAAAGGATGACCGCGGTAGCTACCCGTCCGTCCGTGGTTTCCTTCCTTGATTTGGTAACATCGGGCGGTGAAAAAGAAGTTTTATGCGAATCGGCTATTGTCCGGGAATCATCCGATCTTGCCGGAAAAACGCTTCAGGAAGCCCAGATTCCTAAAAGAACCGGGCTTATTGTTATATCAATAAAAAAGAAAGACGGTCAGCGTTTTATATATAATCCGTCTTCCCAGACGCACATCAATGCAGGTGATGAAATTATTGTTATGGGTCAAAGCGAAAATATAAAGAAACTTAAGAGTTATACCGGCAAGTAACCTGAAATGTCAAAAAGCTTTCTTTTAATAAGGTATTCCTCTCTGGGCGATGTTGTTCTTGCAACCAGCGCCGTTGAAAATATAGCGAATAATATTCCTGATGCCCGTATAAGTTTCCTGACAAAACCACAATATGCCGAAATTTTTTATAATAATCCTAATATAACGGAGATCTTTACCCGTCCCCCGCTTTTTCAACGCTATGACTATATTATAGACCTGCACAACAGTTTAAGGTCAAATATTCACAAGCTTTTAATTTATTCGTCCCGTCGCCATACCTACAACAAGGCAGCTTACGCAAGGAGGGCTTTTCTGCTGAAGAAAATTCGCAACCCTGTACTTGATAAAGATGTCATAGAAAGGTATCTCGGAGCTATTAAGGATGCGGGATTGAAAACAAAATACGTATCGCCTCGAATATACCTGACCGGCGGAGAAGAAGAACAGGCGAAGCGGCTTACGCAAAGAGAAAACTATATAGCAATAGCGCCGGGCGCTAAGTGGAAAACCAAACAGTGGATAGAAGAATACTATTGTTCTCTTACAGTAAAAATAGTTCGTGACCTGGGTGTTGATGTTGTGCTTGTGGGAGACAAGAATGATGAAGAAGTATGCAGAAATATAGTTTATGGTTCAGGTATACTGAAAAGGCATATAGTTAATCTTGCAGGGAAGACGTCCGTGAGGATTCTTAGCGCGGTACTGAAAAAAGCAAAAGTTTCGGTGACAACAGATTCGGCTCCTCTTCACATAGGGCGTGCTGTAGAGTCAAAAGTGGTCGCTATCTTCGGGCCGACTGTAAAGGAATTCGGGTTCCAGCCGAGGGAGCAAAACGCCTGTGTACTGGAGAAAGATATGGATTGCCGCCCCTGCAGCCTTCACGGTTCAAACAAGTGCAGGTTTAAAGACAAGGCCTGTATGAAAAGAATAGAACCTTACGAGGTCTTTAACGCGATTAAAAAAATTGCGGGTTACGATGAGTAGTAAAGTTCTTGTAATGCAGACCGCTTTTTTGGGAGATTGTGTGCTTACCCTTCCTCTTATAAACGCGCTTCAGCGCTCCGGGATGCAGGTTGATGTGGTATGCAAAAAAGGAACGGAGGATGTTTTCAGAAGCTGCAGCGGAGTTTCCGAGACAATAACTTTTGACAAGAAATCCTTGAACAAAGGAGTGAGAGGAATTATAAATCTTTCTTCTTTACTGAAAAAAAGTAACTACAGCCGCGTCTTTCTTCCCCAGAGATCGTTTCGAAGCGGTCTTATAACTTACCTTGCCGGTATAGAAAAAAGGACAGGTTTTAAAAGAGGGGGGTCCAAGTTTTTTTTAACCGAAAAGGTGCCTTTTGACTGGGACAGGCACGAAGTTGAGCGGCAGCTGGATTTTGCGCGCGCTATAGGCCCGGGAGCGTCCCGCGTGGAGTTTAACCTGAATCCGGATCCGGAAAAGCTTTCCGGGTGGAAGCAAAAGCTGTCCGGCCGGGGAAAGCTAATAGGCATCGCGCCGCAGAGCAACTGGCAGACAAAAAGATGGCCGGCTGAAAATTTTAAAAAAGTTGCAGAAGAATTTTCAAAGGAAAATACGGTTGTTATACTTGGAAGCGCCCGGGAAAAATGGGAAGGGGAAAATATAATAAACCTTAGCGGCGAAACTCCCCTGAAAGATCTTATAGCGGCCTGCTCTCTCCTTGATTTGCTTGTTTCAAATGACTGCGGGGTTATGCATATAGCGTCAGCTCTGGGCGTAAAAGTTGTTGTTATCTACGGGGCGACTGTTCCCGGGCTGGGATTTACGCCATGGGGCGTCCACAGGGTAGTAGAGAATAATTCTCTTGAATGCCGCCCGTGCTCGCTGCACGGACCCAGGAAGTGCCCGAAAAAGCATTTTAAATGTATGCTTGACATAAAACCGGAAGAAGTCATTGAAGACGCCCGGGATATATTAATGGAAAATGAAAGAAGAATATAAAAAGAGAATTCTCCATATTGTTAATATTCCCTGGTATTCGGGTTTGGGTTCTTACGCCCGTGATATGGGTTATTATATGGAAAAATCAGGCGCGCATATAACTTTTGCCGCAGTAAAACCTTCAAAACTGAGCAGCAGACTTAAAAAAGAGTTCAAAGTGATACCTCTTCCGGGCCGGGGCTCTATCCAGACATTCCGGGGGACGTTCCGTTTGCTGAAATTAAGAAAAGACTTTGATGCTGTTGTAGCCCACTCGGGGAGTTCTTTTTTTATGGGTTCGCTAATGAAGCTATTCAGAAAAAAAATAATACTTATCAGGACCCGGGCCGAAAAGGGCGCTCCAAAAAATAATTTATTTAACCGT
>PWMP01000148.1 GCA_003558145.1 Elusimicrobiota bacterium | reverse complement strand
GTTGAATATACAGACTTTATCTTTTACGGGAAGTGGCGCAGCTTGGTAGCGCACCTGCCTTGGGAGCAGGGGGTCGCTGGTTCGAATCCAGTCTTCCCGACCATGAATTTCAAGGGGTTAGGTTAAAATCTAACCCCTTATTTTTTGGTCAATTTAGCTGGGGTACAATCTGGGGTACAAAAAAATTTTGCTTTGGATAATTTTTGTGAAAAAACAGAGGCAAATAATCCATGTCATTTTCTTCAAGGTTGGTGGCTGGTAACAGATTCTGAATTCCAGGGCAAAGCTAACATGGTATTCATTGCAGGCAAAAGGTCTGCATAAATAATCCGGTTATTTGTTGCTCTTCTGTTGCTTCCAGACTTTTTCTTGCTGCAGCTCGTCCTCCATCCGCAACAGCCTCATGGCTTCCACGTGCAGCTGGTACGAGCTCATCTCCTCTTCCTCGGGTTCCTCGATCGCCCCGGGCTCTTCCGGCAGAAACAGGTACTTCTCCCGGATCATCTCCCAGGCCTGGTGATAGTCCATCCCCTGGTCGGTCAGGTCGGCCCATTCCTCCATGGTCTTCTCGTAGGCCAGCAGGGCCTCGTCTTCCAGTTCCCCGGACTCCAGGAGTTCCTGATACTTGTTCGGCAGGTAGTCCTTCCAGTGCCGCAGCGTCTGGTGCACCAGTGCCGGATAATTCCCTGACAGTGGAGATGCATTCTGCTTTTGCTCAAATTTTTTCTTGAATTTGATGCTCAAGGTCCCGCCCGGGTTCTCTCTGACGATATCCTGGAGGGACTTACCCTCGTTAGGACCGGTTCCTATCAAACCAATTGAAACCCTTGTTATCTTGGGTTCTGCTTTCTTTTTTGAAGAATATCCTTCATGTTCCATGACAAAACCTCCTTTTATTTCCTGCCGTTATGACCGATTTTCAGGAAATAATATTTTAAAGTCTACCCCCCCGTATCCATCCCCGGGGTACCCCCCATTTTTGGATTGGCTGCGATCTCTCTAGTATAATGGAGTCAACTGTGTAATATTTGGGTGATTTTTGTCAAAACTTTGTCAGGGTCCCTTGAATGCTGAATTTTTTTCCTGTGATTTTGGATATAATCCTGAGGGTAATGAGCGGGTGGTCTGGAATAAAATTTTTCTGGCTATTGGTTGAGTTGGATGGGAGGAGCCAATTTTAGCTGGTGCATTATTCTTCCGATATTCCTCAAAAATCAGCGCATGGACTAGGCCAGGTTCATAACCGTCTTGTAGTGTAACTAACGGTGCAATGAGCTGGGTTAGGTGTTTTGTTTTAGTCCATTGGAAAATCATACATTTCCATGACCTTTGGCTTAGAGTACGTTATGCCTGAGCCATTTCCTGTGCTAAATTTTTTCATATGTATTTCTGAAGAATGCTGTTCAATTTCTTTACAGTTAGCGGAGTAGCATTGCCGGGGCCATCATTGAGATAAATTCCGGCGGCATTTTCAGAATTGTATCATCATTAGGTTAGAATTTGTGTTAATTAGATAACAAAATCTCTCTTAATATTACAACTGAAATAATTGTTTCTTTCCAAAAACGCCAAACAAAAAGCTTGCCGCCATAATAATATTTTAAACCCAAGAAAAGGATCTCTCATGAAAGCTATATGCCAATGTATGAGGTGGATCAGGGGAAAAAGCGTAAAGGGAATACTTGCCGTAATGAGAATCAGCTTTTCAGGTTACAATTTGGTAAAAAAGAGAGCCAGAGACACGTAAAACTTCTTTGAAGCAATATTTCAAAAAAGGCATTACCTTATAGGTATCAATGAAATTTACTCAGCTTTTTGAGCAAATTACAAGCTAAAATGTGGTTAATAATTAGGAAGATAAAGGCCATCTTTAACATCAGGAGGAACTCAATGAATTCTTTAAAAAACTTTATTTATAGGGGTGTGTTCGGAACGTTTTTAGTTCTAACCTGTCTGGTTTCGCCGGTTCAGGCCAGATCTCCGGAACTGAGGCTGATACCCGCTGACGTCTCTGCCCTGATTAGGGAATCTACAGAGTCCGCCAGACAGATGGAAAAGCAGCTTCAGCATCATGTTGATATTTTTGATGCCAAGATGGAACTGTATAACCAGACGCAGTGCCAGGATTCTCTGAGTTCTGGATGTCAGGAAATAAAACGTCAGATTGACGAACAATACGAACAGATGCTTACTCTAATGGAAAAACACATCCCTGATATTAAAAAAGGAATATCCAGTTCAAAAAGGATGTTGGGGTCTCGAATTAAATCACAAGTTGGACGAGGCATGACTCCATCGCAGATACAGACATTGTTTGATAGTCAAAGTGAACTGCCGGCCCTGCGTCAGAGCAGATACGCCTTGAGCCATCGCCTGGAAAATTATCTCAACCTGATCCAGAACCCCGGCGAGTCGACCTCCTTGGCCGAGGTTGCTGCCCTGATTTATCTGGACAGTGATCGCTCCATCCAGGTTCTGGACCTGATCGAAGCGCAGATCTTCAGGCAGAAACAGCGATTTGAGATCGAAAGCGCCCTCGGTGAAGTGACCCCTGAAATGCTTGACACCATGAACGCGGTCAAAAATGTGATTTTCGGTGAAGATTTAAGTAACGGAAGATTGCCTGCTCCTCCTGCGTCACCGCAGAGAAAACGGTTTGAGCTTGATTAACATAATTTTAATTATAACCAAGCGAGGAAAATGATGAACATCCTATTCATGTATGCAAAGATAATTGTGCTGACTATCGTCGTGATTGCTACTTTGGGCTGTCAGACCAAACAAGAAGTAGTTCACTATGAAAGGTCAAACCCGGTCCGTGTAAACTGCG
>PWMP01000191.1 GCA_003558145.1 Elusimicrobiota bacterium | reverse complement strand
TACTTATGTTCCAGGGCGAAATCTTATCTTTTTGTCTGTTGCTGCAGCATGGGCTGAAACGATAAAGGCAAAAGCCATATTTATAGGGGCCAACGTCAGAGATTACAGCGGTTATCCGGACTGCCGTGGTGATTTTCTCGAAGTGTTTGAAAAAGCCGCAGATTTAGGTACTAAGAAAGAAACAAAAATTGCCATAAAAGCGCCGCTTCTTCTTATGACCAAAGCAAAAATAGTAAAAGAAAGCAGCCGTCTGGGTATAGACCTGGACCTCACTACATCCTGCTATAACCCTCTTAATGACGGCAGCCCCTGCGGAAAATGTGCCAGCTGCAGGATAAGGGAGAGAGCTTTAAAAAAAGCATCCGTAAAAACAGATGAATAAGAAAAAAAAGGAAAAACTGACCATACTGAAAAAGGGCCACTCGGATTATCCTTTTTCTCCCGGTGAAGCCAGGATAGAAACTTTTGATAACCCATGCAGGATTTCGGATTACACGGTGGAATTCAACACAAACGAGTTTACTTCACTGTGTCCGGTGACATCACAGCCTGATTTTGCAAACTTAAGCATATTATACTGTCCGGATAAAAAGTGTATTGAAAGCAAGTCGCTCAAGCTTTATCTTTTTTCATACAGAAACTGTGAGGGTTTTGCAGAGGATATAATAAACAGGATTTTAAAGGATCTTTCGGATGCCTGCCGTCCGAAATGGCTGAAGGTTGAAGGTGTTTTCACGCCGCGTGGAGGGATATCTATAAAAATTAATTCCGAATACCGCAGAAAAAAAGCAAAAGGGAAGGAAAAATAAAATGAAAACTGCAATAGTAGGTACAGGATATGTGGGACTTGTCTCGGGGACTTGTTTTGCCGAACTCGGCCATGAAGTCATATGCGTTGATAACAATGAGGAGAAAATAAAGGTGCTCCGGGAAGGGGGCATACCTATTTACGAGCCGGAACTGAAAGAGCTGGTGGAAAAAAACGTAAAAGCCGGGAAGCTTTCTTTTTCTACTGATATAAAAGAAGCTCTTAAAAAGAGCGATGTAATATTTGTAGCGGTAAACACTCCTCCGCTCCCGGACGGTTCGGCTGATTTGTGCTATGTTGAGGATGTTTCTAAAGAAATAGCGCAGAATCTGCCCGGATACCGTGTCATAGTTTCCAAAAGCACGGTTCCCGTGGAAACCGGAAAATGGATAAAGAAAACCATAGACAGATACGCTCCGGACGGCGCTGAGTATGACGTGGCTTCAAACCCGGAGTTTCTCAGGGAAGGGAAGGCTGTATATGATTTTCTTAATCCCGACCGGGTAGTCATTGGTGTAGAGAGCGATAGGGCAAAGGAAAAAATGCTCGAGCTTTACAAACCACTGAAAGATAAAACAGAAATTCTTGTAACAAATATTGAGAGCGCCGAACTAATAAAACACGCCTCTAACTCTTTTCTTGCCATGAAAATTTCATATATAAACGCCATAGCCAAAATATGCGAAAGAACGGAAGCGGATGTAGAAGAAGTGGCGAGGGGTATGGGCCTGGATGAGAGGATAGGAAAACATTTCCTTCAGGCGGGCGCCGGTTTCGGAGGCAGCTGCTTTCCGAAGGACCTTTCGGCTTTCATAGATATAGCCGGAAAACTCGGATACGACTTCAGCCTGCTTAAAGAAGTGGAAAAAATAAACGCTGCTCAGAAGAAAGGTATGGTTGAAAAATGCAAAAGTATGCTCTGGAACCTGAATGGCAAGAAAATAGCGGTACTGGGGCTTGCTTTCAAACCCGATACCGATGATATGAGAAACGCACCCTCCATAGATATAATAAATGACCTGTTGCAGGAAGGGGCTTTGCTAAGAGCCTGCGACCCCCAGGCTTCAGAAAATGCTAAAAAAATACTTCCCGATTCGGTAACATACTGCGCGGACGCTTATGAGGCGGCGCAGGGATGCGACCTGTTGCTGATAATAACCGACTGGGAAGAATACCAGCAGATGGACCTTGGCAGGATTAAAAAAGCCCTTAACGATCCGCCCTCGATAGTAGACGGCAGAAACGTTTTTGAACCGGGAGAGATGAAAAAAAGAGGTTTTAATTACACGGGGGTAGGACGATGAAGATTCTTGTAACAGGCGCTGCGGGATTTCTCGGATCACACCTGGTTGACAGGCTCCTGGAAGAGGGGCATCAGGTCATAGGTATGGACAACCTGATAACAGGAACAACTGATAATATAGACCATCTTGCCGGTAACAGAAATTTCAGTTTCATAGACCAGGATGTCACAAAATATATATTCATCAAAGGTGACCTGGACTGGGTTTTTCATTTTGCCTGCCCGGCATCCCCCATTGATTATCTCAAACTTCCCATAAAGACCCTTAAAGTCGGTTCCCTGGGAACCCATAAAACGCTGGGACTTGCCAGAGAAAAAAAGGCCGGGTATGTTCTTGCTTCATCCTCGGAAGTTTACGGTGATCCCCAGGAGCATCCCCAGAAAGAAACATACTGGGGCCATGTAAATACCGTGGGTCCGCGCGGCGTTTACGATGAAGCCAAAAGGTTTTCCGAGGCTCTTGTAATGGCATACCACCGTTCACACGGCATCGATACCCGCATTGCCAGGATTTTCAACTCTTACGGGCCGAGGATGCGCGCCGGAGACGGCAGGGTTGTCCCTTCATTTATATGCCAGGCCCTGGAGGGAAAACCCCTTACTGTATTCGGTGACGGAACCCAGACCAGGAGCTTCTGTTATGTGGCCGATACCGTAGACGGAATCTACCGTCTTATGAAGTCTGGCTATACATTGCCGGTAAATATAGGCAACCCGCGTGAAATGACCGTAAATGACTTTGCAG
>PWMP01000100.1 GCA_003558145.1 Elusimicrobiota bacterium | reverse complement strand
TTCGAGATACCGTTGCATCTGACACTTCGAGCTTTTTTGATATTTCGCCAGTCGTCTTGTGGCCGTAACGCTGAGCCGCATAGGCAAGCCCGGCCCTGTAACTGTTAAGACGGCGTTGTTTTGATGGTTTTAAGACAATTCCGGGTTCGCAATCATACAAAATTTCAACCCCTTTCAGTAGAATATCCCAATCAATCGGAGTATTGGCGCGAGGTGTTTTTCTAACCTCGTTTTTGCGAATCTGCATATATTTCTCTATATATTTATCTGATGCAATAAAATACTGGTTTCGTTTTTTCCTCTTTGGTAATTTTTCAGGAAACGTCTGTTCTTCCATCCATTTTTTGATTTTCCTGTCTTTATTCTTTATCGGTACTTCTAAAATTTGTATAGCTTCTTTCCAATCAATCCATTCATAATCATTGTGTACTCCGGCATATAATCCAGCTGTTGAACCCGGGTCCTGAACCTGATTTTTATAGAGACCAGCCTTTACGCCCTGATTCTGCACATAATTCCATACCATATTGAAATAGGTATCTGATTCTACTGTCGAACTGAAATACCGCCCATCATAAAGAGGGCCTGTACGGTTGTGTTTTTTATTATACCAATTTGCGTAACGGGACTTTACGGCCTGAAAAAAACGGGACATCGTAATATCGCCGCGCCTCACAAACCCGTGCCAATGTGTATTCAAAAAACCAAATGCATATATTTTCAAGTCATGTTTTTTGCGAGTTTCTATTATGATTTGTAAAAATTTATCCCGCTTTCCGGGTTTATCGAAAATAAAAAGTCCATCCAGACCGCGAATAACTATATGGTGGTAAGTATTTGTATAATCTGCTCTAAAAGGGCGGGCCATCTGATAGCTTTCTATTAAAAACGTAAAACGTAGGGTCTGACCCCTTATAAGCTGTTTATTGTTTCTATTGCTTTTTCTACTGCTTCAAGTTCGCGGCCCCTGACGTGAGGAAGAACCTCGAGCAGGTATTTAAGGCCTTCACGGCTGCCTATTTTTTCCAGTGCCCGGGCAGCTTCAGCGCGAAGCCTCCTATCGGTGCGAAGGAGTTCTCCTACCGCATCTGCGCTGCTTTCGTGAGCAATGGTTCCTAGACTGTCAAGCGCTGCGTGTCTAACCCTGCGGTCAGAATCTTTAAGTGCAGGATGTATGCGCCCGGCGGCTGCTTCCGTTCCTATGGCAGCAAGCGCGTATACTGCTTTCCATCGGATTAAAACTCTCCTGTCGGAAATAGCGGCTCCGAGTTCTTCTATGACATCTTCGCCGCCTTTTACCGCAAGTATCCTGACAGTCTTTTCACGTATATTCCTGTCAGGGTCCCCTATCGCCCAGGCAAGGGCTTTTATGGATTCCGGGGTAGATATGGAATCCAGTATTTCAAGAGTCCTCATCCTGATGTCAGACCTGCCATCGGCCAGAGCCCGACTCAGCGCCGTAACCACCCTGTCGTCTCCTATCCGCCCGAGCGCTTCAATCGCTGCCATCCTGGTATGACGGTCACTGTGGGTGAGCGCAACATCAAGCTGCCTTATCGCAGCGGCGGAAGCAATAGAGGGAAGGTAGTCTATGGCCTGAATGCGTATTTCTCTGCGGCCGTCATCTATGGCGCTGCCCAGGTGAACGACAACCCTGTTACCTCCCGTCCGGCCAAGCGCCTCAACGGCCGCCATCCGGGTGTGACGGTCGGGATGCTCAAGAGCACCTGCGATATGGTTTATGGCCGCATCGGAAGATATCCTGAAAAGGTAATGGATTGCTTTGAGCCGAAGGTCACGCAAATCGTCTACAAGAGCCCTCGCAAGGGAAGCAACAACCCGCGTTCCCAGGTCGCGGCCCAGTGCTTCCAGGGCTTCGGTGCGCGTATGACGGTCATCGCTGTCAAGAGCTGCTGCTATCTGACGTATAGCGCTGTCGGATGATATTTCAAAAAGATACTTTATCGCCTTAAGCCTTATATCACGCTGGCTGTCGTCAAGAGCGCGGCCCAGCGGGATTACTACCCTTTCCTCTCCGTCACGGCCAAGAGCGTTAAGAGCGTACATCCTGGTTTCACGGTCGGAATGATTCAGGGCCGCCGCGATAAACTCTATGGCGTTATCCAAAGATATCTCGAAAAGATAATCTATAGCCTTCATTCGGAGGTGCCGGGATGGGTCATCAACCGCTTTTCCTATATAAAGGACGGTATCTTCGGTAGCTCTTTCCCCCAGGGTCCTGAGGGCTTTTTCTCTTGTTCTCTCGTCACTGTGGTCAATAAAGCGGCCTAGCTCCCTGACCGCCTCGGGCGAATCTATTACATCAATGTAATCTATAGCATTAAGCCTGAGGTTCTGCTCCGGCACAGCAGACGCTTCTGCGAGTTTTAAAGTAACCCTGGAAGCGGCAGGGGTGGAAACTGCTTTTTCAAAAATACCGCCTACAGAAAATTCTCTTACTTTAGCCGACCGGTCCGTTATCCCGTTTCCCAGGTATTCAATAGCTTCTTGTGCCGGAAGGGACGCCGAAAGATACTTAAGAGCTTCAAAACGGATATTTTCATTAGTGTCGGAAAATGCCATCTCAACAGACTCGGTGTGTCCAAGAGTTATAAGGCCTCTAAGAGCCTGTATTCTTATTTCCGGTTCATTATCCGCAAGAGCTTCAAGCAATGCGCCGGCAGTTTCATCTCCTCCTATACGGTTAAGAGCTTTAACTGCCGCCAGGCGGACTTCCTTTCTCTCATCCGTTACGGCAACTCTGAGCCGGTTTATTTTTTCCTGCTCCTCAATGGGAGAACCCGGAACAGATTCAACGGCTTCAAGCCGGTCTCTCCACCTGTCGCTGTAAAGAGG
>PWMP01000098.1 GCA_003558145.1 Elusimicrobiota bacterium | reverse complement strand
CAAGTAATCATAGCTACCCAGATTGCTACTCATACTCGATGGTAAACCCAAGCGAGCAAAACCAGGACTGGCATAATCAAAGCTAAAGGCTTCACTCTCCCCGTCCCAGGAGGTCAGGTTGCCCACTTCATCGTAGATAAAGGCTTTGCCATTTTTGGAAGCCACCCAGCCTTCAGGGGTATAGGTGAAGGAGCCTTCCGTGGGGTGCTGGGTCAAGCGGCCCAGGATATCATAGGTGTAGTTGCCTTGATCATCAGAGAGTTTATTGCCCCGGACATTGTAGGTGTATTCAATCAAGCCCTTGACGGGATGATCCATTTCTATCAGGCGGCCTGCATTGTCATACCCATAGGTGGTGATGCCCACGCCATCGACTTCTCTTTCAATGATTTGATGCCCCTGATTGTGGGTGTAGGTGGTAGTTTTGCCAAAGGGATCCACCACTTCTTCGAGGCGACCCAGGGCATCAAAAGCATAAGTCGTTTCTCGGCCGAGGTAATCGGTCATGCCGATGCGTTTGCCGGAGTTGTCGTAGTCAAA
Source organism: Elusimicrobiota bacterium (assembly GCA_003558145.1). Classification (GTDB taxonomy): domain Bacteria; phylum CG03; class SLGR01; order SLGR01; family PWQF01; genus PWMP01. Next base: position 2,317 of record PWMP01000098.1, on the reverse strand, counting down.
TTCGGTGGTGCGATTCATGGTGTTGGTGAAGGTGTAGGGCAGGGGGTTGTAAGGGGCTGCGGCAGGTTGCATTCCAATGTTTGTCAGCCAGCTGGGAACTTTGGTGATGCCTACCTTACCTGGAATAACTGCAATGTCATAGTCCATTTCACTGCTGCAATCATTTTCATTTTCATCCTCTTCCGTGCCTCCATTCTCATTTTTGCTTTGGGAGGTGGTGGTCTGCTTCACACTGTCAAAAGTGCTCACCTGCTGGCCCAGGAAGTCATAGTTCACGGTAACATTGCTCACCATGCGTCCCTGCATTGGGGAGCCTTCATAGGCGGTAATGGTTTCAGGAAGTCCGAGGGCATTGTAGCCGAATTCAGTGACATGGCCTCCAAAGTCGGTGGTGCTCAGGAGAGCTCCCGTGTAAGGGCTGTAGTTCATACTCATGCTTTTGGGGCCATTTACTGAGGGAGTGGTGATGGTTTGGGGAAAACCATCCGGAGTGTAGCTGATTTGAGTAGTTTGGCCCAGTGCATCGGTAATATCGGAAGGCTGGCAGGGGTTGTTGGGATCCTGGTAGTCAAAGGTGGTGCTGGCCCATACAGTGGGAGTGACCCGTTCCCTGTGCTGGACGAGCAAGCCGTCCACGTTGTTGGGGGGCTGGTAGGTCCATTCCTGACGGGAAGGGGTGATGCCCTGTTCAGGGGGAGGGCCTTCCCGACTGATCAGGTGACCCACCTGGTTGTAGTCCATGGTGGTGGTGTGCCCCAAAGGGTTCGTCACACTGCTTCGCCAGCCTTCGGGAGTGTAAGTGATGTTCCAGGTGCTGGTGTCCTGCCCGGTTCCCTGTTCCATGTGGATAAGGAAGCCCTCATTATTAAAGCCGTAGTGATATTCCCGTTCTTCTCCATCGATAAAGGTGGTCTTGAGTTCCATGCCCTGCACCTGATCCTCATACTCCACCTGGCTGAAAGCTTCGGAAGGGTCCGTCCAGCCTTTGAACCATGTGTCAAAGGTGCCGCTGGTATAGTAATCAATCGCATAGGTATAGCCCATGCGATCGGTATGTTCATTCATGAAGCCTGTTAAGGCGTCATAGCCAAACTCAAGGGCGGGAGGGTCTGGATCCGCAGAAGGAGGCGTGAGGCTGATCAGGTAGTCATCTCCTCCGTCATAGCCCAGTTCCCAGGAGCGACCTGCGGGGTCTTCCATTTCCAGCAGTTTACCCTGCGGGCTCCAGTGAAGCTCAATGCTGCGCCCACTGAGGCCATCGGTGATTTCCGAGGGGCGTCCCTGCTCATAGCTGATTTCCTGATAGCCTGCTGTGCAGGAGTCTTCTATCTTTTCCAAGTGGCCGTCCTGCCCAAAGATCAGGGCATTTCCCTGCAGGGGAGTGATGCTGATGTTGCCGTTCCCGAGGATTTCAGCTTTTCCGGCAAAACCATAGGGGTTAAGGTAGGAAGCTGTTGAAGCATCCCAGGTAAAGTTCAGGTGTTGCCCCGTGGAGGTGACATAAAGGATGTCCATGCTTAAGGGGTCCAGGGTGGCGGACGTATGAATATGCATCATCCAGCCCTTGCCCAGACCGATATCCAGATCAGCATTGAAGTGATTGTACACAAGGGTGAGCCGTAAGGGTAAAGGCGTGCCGGGCAAGTCGATGGGGGTGACCACTGCCATGGCATTGCCGGTGGCTATATTGGCAGCCAAGGTGCTCCATTTCGTGGTGGCCAGGTACATCATGTTCTCTGAAGTCCCGCTCATGCCGGCCTCGGGATCGCCCTGGGTGGCCAGACTCATGGGGTACATGCGGGAGCTGTAAAATGAAAAAGTGCCCAGCATCTGGGCTAAAGGTTGAGGCATCGCTATCATAAAGAACATCACAAAGGCTACGAAAACAGCCAGGCATCGAGTTACACAGGAAACAGCACCTTTCTCACCTGTGCTCACCCGGGTGCTTACGCTCTCTCTCTCTCTCTCTCTGAAAAACCCTGTCATCCTTCAAGTTTCTAAAAAACATGCTTCACTCCTTTCATAACATAAATTAAATAAATAGAATAAAAAAACCTCCACAACGAAAATACCTTGCCACTGAAAAATCCAAAAAAAGCATAGCTCGCCTGTAGGAAAAGGAAATCATTTGCTGTTGCGCTTCTGCACATTGCTCTGCTTGCATCATCCTGCACATCATGTTCCACTCCTATGGGAAAGAGCTTGTATATTTTCATTTAAGCTATAATTTTATGTTTGTCAATAGTTTTGAAGAGGTATTTTTATCCAACGTTGAAGGATGTGAAAAAAAAGAGACAACCCCCCGTCCCCTCGTCTT
>PWMP01000079.1 GCA_003558145.1 Elusimicrobiota bacterium | reverse complement strand
ATTACCCTGAAAAGTTCACCCCAAACCTTATCAAGCTCGCGGTGCATTGTTTCAAAAGCCCTGCTGTAATCACTATTCTGCAGGGCAAGATTAACATCGGAATTCAATTCTGAAAATTGCTCGTCCCACATTTCTATCATCGGATACGGCGGGGAAGTTATAACCAGATCTATACTATCGCTTTTAACTGCACTCATTTTTCGCGAATCTTCATAAAAGAACCTGTGCTCTGTCTCCAAACCAAAATCTCCTCTTTCGTTTATATAACGGGCACTTACCAGGTGATTCTTACCCCGGGCAGCCTGCATTCTCCAACCTCTTGCAGTGAAGCCAGGGAAAACTCTTTTTTGAGCTCTTCATCCCCTGATAAGGGAACAACCAGGGTTAGCGTTTGAGCCTGATCACTAAGCTCCGGAAGTTCCAGAAGAACTTCTGAAGACCAGACAACCCCTGTAGCGCAACCGGTACAATAGAAATGCTCGGAGACAAAATTACCATCTTGATACCGATATTTCTGCCCTGTCTGGTCAATTAAATGGATCTGCTTCAGGCTATCATCCACACGCTTACTCACTGGCCCCGGATCTGAATCTTCATCAAACCCGGGATATAGCCTGGAAACAGGAACCTGTTCCAACCGAATGGCGAGGCAAATACTGTCAGTCATTGGCTCAAACCCAATTACAACAACAGTAAAATCTTTTTTTTCAATTATTACCGACTCTTCATCAACTGGTGGCAAATCAACTTCTTGATTTCCTTCATATACTTCACTTTCAGGTTCAGCGCTAAGTATCTGCTCAATAACGTCCCGGGCCTGTGTTGGGCCAAGCAGCATCAAAGCAGTAAAAACAATTACAAACAGTCCTCCCACAGCAACTGCAATTTTTATAGCCGGATATTTAGCTGCGCTGGCAGTAAACTTGTCTTTCTTCATCTGCTTCACTCCTGGTGTAAGCTCTAATCAATTATATCATTTGCTATTTATATTAATTACAGGCCATATACAGCTACTTTATCTTTGACAGCGTCACTTTCTTTAACCTCACTTACAAAAGCCTCAAGCTCATCACTGAAATTCAGTGAAACACCTTTGATTTCAACCCTGTAATTCTCCGGGTCAGGCACCTTGAGTAGAACAATAACTATTTTTAACCCGGGGGAAATACCGTCAGCTATAATGACCTTTTCAACTAAATGAAATCCCGACCCTGAAATAACGGGAAAGTCATTGAGCAACCCTAAGGTTTTCTGCATGATCAGGCTTGCATCTTGAACGTTGACGAACCCGTCGCCGTTAACGTCGGCAAGAACTTCTTTCGATGCGGAAAGATATTCCATACCTAAAGCATGCTTCATCACCAACACGACATCCTGAACATCAATCCTTCCATTGTCATTTAGATCACCGTACTGCAATGCCGAAGCTCTATCAGCATAAAGTAGTAAGAAGATCAGAAGGGATAACAAGATAACCGTCAAAACAGCCCGGGCTGCTCTGCCGATTACATAAGGCCAACCGAAAACTGTTCTGCCCTGATCAGTTTGTTTGGATTTATTAGAATGTCCCATTTATAAATCCCTCTTTCCGGTTCCGGTTTAGAGCAGGTTAAAGTAACCTGCGATTTATAAGCTGGCAACAACTTCTATCTCTACACTAACATCTTTTGGCAGCCTGGAAACCTCAACGCAAGACCTCGCCGGGTAGTTTTCTTTAAAAAAGTCGGCATAAGCTTCATTAACCTGTCCAAAGTCATTCATATCTGTCAGGAAAATAGTCGTCTTGATAATATTGTCAGCTGTAAGACCGGCCTGTGCAAGAATAGCCAGCACGTTTTTCATGCACTGGGCTGCTTTTGCTGTAGCATTACCTTTTACAACTTCTCCCGTCTCCGGATCAACGGGCATTTGCCCTGAAACAAAGAGCAAGTTCCCTGTCTTTACTGCCTGACTATATGGCCCTACAGCCGCCGGTGCGTTACTGGTGTGCAAGTATTGATCTGTCATTATTGAAAACCTCCCTTTTCAAATCTAATCGGTTCTGGATTTAACCTGCCACTCATATAAAGCCAAACCAGGCCCTTAAATATGAGGACATCCCATGCCCTTTAAGCAAGTCCGTGTTGGTTCTATATTCAATAAAAAGGTCCTTATACCTTTACCGTAATCTATAGCCTTCAACTAAATGACAGAAAGTACCGTTAAAACTGCTATTCGGATAGCGTTTGCTCTCAAAAGCGAATATAATTTTTATAAGCATATATTCCATTTTCCCTGTTGTAATGATTTTTTATAATGATAAACTATCTTTAGCCGTTTTATAGAGGAGGAAACAATTTGCTGAAATGGATAGCCATGTTTTTATTTACCATTGGAGGCTGGACAAAAAAGGGTACTATTCCCAAAGATATTAAGAAATGTGTAGTTGTTGGTGGCCCGCATACAAGTAACTTTGACCTGCTTTTTGCCATGGCCGGTTTCTATAAAATGAATTATCCGGTCAGGTTTTTAATTAAAAAAGAATGGTTAAAGCATTTTCCGCTGAAAAATGTTTTGCTGTCAGCCGGGGCCCTGGGAATTGACAGGTCAAAAACAGGAACCATGGTTGACGCAATAGCCGAACTGCTCATAAATACTAAAGAAGATCTCGCTATTTTAATCACTCCCGAAGCCACCAGGAAACACCAGTGCAAGTGGAAAACCGGCTTTTACCAGGCTGCGCTAAAAGCCAATGTGCCTATTGTCCTTACTCATCTTGATTACGCCAAGAAAGAAGCCGCAGTGGGCCCTAATTTTATGCCCACCGGTGATTACAAAAAAGATATGGAGATCGTAAGAAACCATTATAAAAATGCGACACCT
>PWMP01000223.1 GCA_003558145.1 Elusimicrobiota bacterium | reverse complement strand
TTTTAGTTGAAATATTAGCTTCAGAATCCGAAAAAATGATTTCAGCTGTATAAGTGCCGGTAGAAAGGACAGGCGCGCTTGCGTTCACTGAAACATCAGCAGTAGCAGCCCTACCCCGTTTGAGTGTTCCGGAGGAGGGAGTTATTTCAAGCCAGGGTTCAGTAGGGGTTGCAATCCAATTGAGATTGGAAAAGCGCTCGCCCGAGTTACTTATCTTAAAGGATCTGTCGGATGGGTTGGTCCCTTCAGTAGTGGCAAAGGTTAAAGAAGTCTTGTCAAGCGCTATCACCGGCAGTCTCAAAGGGGTAAAAGTAATTTTTAAATTGGGAACATGGTTATTGGTTTGATGAGCACCTAAAGGGTGTGTCCAGTCTACAAAATCTTCGCGCCCGGAGTAAGTGCGGCTTGCAAGCCCTGTTCTCACATACATGCCTCCCCCTGCGAAAAAGGCAGTGTCGTCGCGGTTAATATCCAGCATAATATTGCTCTGTCCGTCCCACTCAAATGGTGTGTGAAGTTCAAATTCATACCATTGTTCTGCAGTCGGATTTATATCTTCAGGTCCGTATACAAGGGTCCAGTTTCCGGCCGGGTCGCTTATATCCCCCTTCCATGCAGTAGATGTAGAATCAGATGTATGCTTAATATGTATCCGCATATCTTTAAGATTTGGGCGTCCCGGCTCCAGAAAGCATTTTAAATGAAGCGATGTGATTGTGCCGGCTTGCATACCTGCGTCTTTCAGGTCCGAAGCAAGATAAACAGACTGCGCTCTTGAATTGGTCCACCAGGTATTAAAAGGGTCCTGAGGATTTGATGAGTTATTTGGGAAACCCCCCCATGTTTCTTCCGGCTGGCCAGTGAGGAGTTCAACCGTGGTAGAAGCCAAAGCGGCTTGAGACAGGAATGCTGTCGTAAGCAAAGAGAATAACGCTGTTAAAAATAGTTTACGGTGAAAATTCTTTTCAGAAAACCTTATGACCCCGACCTTCATATATACTCTCCCTTATTAAGTTCAGAATAATTTGTAAATACTCTATAAAAAAAAATTTACAAAGTCAATAATAAACAGTTTCTTGATAAGAAACTGTCTGACCTCTTCTTGAATATGCTGCTTTAAATAATTATACTGCCAGTAAAGTACAAGTTGTAGTAAGTTTTATAAGGAGTCCAGTTATGGATAACGTAAAAGAAGTAATGGAAACAGCCATACAGATGGAAAAAGACGGCATAAAGTATTACAGCACTGCCGCTAAGAAAATAAACAATGAGTTTGCATCCAGGATGTTTAAGTTTATTGTTGAAGACGAAAAAAGACATATAGACAAATGGAAAGAAATAGCCAAAAAGGAATCAATTGAGGGAGCGGGAAAAAATGAATCCAGAAAAACCGCCGAAAAAATAAAAACAATCTTCTCTTCTGCCGGCCCTGCAGCCAAAAAAATAACTGCTTCATCCGATGAAGCTGACGTATTGAGCCGGGCGGTAGAAATGGAGGAAAAAGGCATAAGCTACTACACCGAAAAATCAATTGAGCTGGAAGGAAAAGCAGCCGAGCTTTGCCGCCTTATAGCAGAAGAAGAAAAAACCCACCGCGACCTTCTGCAAAACACTCTTCAATATGTTCGCTCCAACTGGCAGTGGAACGTTGAAGTTGAGGAATGGTCTTTTGAAGGGTAGTACTCTTGACAAAAGTTTTTAATTATTCTACAAATATTTATAAAATTCATTTAAAGGACGAATTTAAGCCCGGAAGGAGGTGACACAAAATAAAAGAGGGCCCGTAAAAAGTCAGCAGGCGGTATAATTAAACCGTATAATATATATAAGAAGAAAGGGAAATTGAAAAGGAGAAAATTTATGAAGAAACTTGCAACCTTAGGCGCATGCCTGATCCTTTTCTCTGTTGCTTCCGCACGGGCGGGCAGTAAAACCGGAATCGGGTTTGAATACGGCGGAGGCTACCAAATGCCCTCCAACGACTACGAAGCCCGGTCTATCCAGTCTTTTGCTCTCACCATGGATCTAACAGAGGAACTATCAGTAAGCATCTTCAGGGAAGAAGGCTCAATCAGGGGTGAAAACTCGTATAAAGGTGAAGATGATGCGGGCGACAAGGAAATGGATTACACCCTGATAAACACCGGTGACCTGTCAATCACGGGTTTACGTTTTAAACACAAACTTCCCATTGACCTGCCGGTAGTGCTTAGAGCAGGTCTCGAAGTCGGCCAGGCCAGCTTCAGAAACGGTGCCCGCGACTTCAGGGCAACAGGCGGATCGGGGACCCCTCTTAGTGGTGCCGCAGCAGCAGCTAACTGGACAGATGTGGATGTCCTTGACGGCACATACCCGTCTCTCGGCTTGCTTGCGGATGCAATACTGGTCTCCAGGCAAACAGAAACACTCAGCGTTTCAGTGACAGCGGGCCTTGCCTACAGGATAATAAACCTGCCTGACCTGTATTCACTGGGTGAAGAAGAAGCCGAATTTGCCGATCCTGACGACATAAGCGAAATTGATCCTGTAAAAAGTTTCAATAATTTAGCCGTAACCGTCGGATTGAATATCGGTTTCTAACGTAAGTTATAGAGCAGCAATTTAAAGGAGAATTGAAAAGATGAAAAAGTTATTAGCACTTTTGGTTGGAATTATGTTTGCAATAAGCGGAAGCGCCCTTGCACAGAATATTGCGTTCTCGTACGGAACCAATTTCTTCAGCCCTTCTGACAGCGGTTTGGTTGCCTCCAATGGCATAACAACAATACTTGAATGGAGCCTGGGGACTGGAATGACACTGGGCGTAGTAAACGAGCAGACTGTTCTGGATGACGGACAAGGCAACAATGACGGAAGTCTTGATGTAAGAGGAATCCGCATTACCCAGACTGT
>PWMP01000114.1 GCA_003558145.1 Elusimicrobiota bacterium | reverse complement strand
TAAGGGCATGTATTGTTCCCTGTGGACAATTTTGCCCTGGTAGAAAGGATAAAATATTTCAAAGTTTCCCCAGCCGCGTCCTATAATAGGGTCATCCGCAAACATCTTTGCCGAAGATTCCCATATCAAAAGTCTCTGAACCAGCGCCGAGCCCATCCGTTCTACACTTACCATACCCTTTACCCTTCCCCTGAATTGCCCCGAAATACCGAAAAAAATAATACCTACTACCGCTATCATAGAAAAAGTTGCAATCATTGTTTTTTTGAATTTCAGGTATTTCTTCCCTTTCTCGGAAGACAGCATAAATATAAGCACCACCAGTCCAACAAAAAGGCCGGCAAATGTACTCCTGGTCATTGTTATGGCAAGGGCCGCGGTATTAAGTATCATAAGAAAAATCCAGCGCTGCGGACTTTTTTCTGTAAAAATATATCCCATTATCCAAAAGATAACAACCATAAGGTAGGCGGAAAGAAAATTAGGGTTTCCGAATGTTGAGATACTCCTTGCACCGTAATGGTCAAGCAGCTCGCCCCATATAAAATCAAAATTAATTTCCGTTATTGCCGAATTTAAAAACTGCAGGACTGCATACGCCGACGCAATACTGCCGGCAATTATTACTATCTTTTTTATTTTATCCCTGAATCCGCTACCGCTGCCGGCAGCAAAATAAAATGGTATTATACCGCTGAAAACAAGCATAAGTATGCCCCGGCCGCCGTAATGAATAAAAGACCACCCGAATGGATACCTGAAAAAAGAAAGAATAAAAGATACTAGAGCAATTGCAAAGAATGCCCAAAGAGGCCGGTCAAGAAAAGTAACGGGGAATTTTATATAGTCTCTACTTTTAAAAAAAAGAATCCAGGCTGCAAAAGCAAGCATTACCTGAAGCAGTCTTTCCTGTATAAGGTAGGGGTTTCTTGTAACGCTGCCTATTCGGCCGCCAAAAAATAATATAGGAGAAATGAAGAGCGCTGCCAAAAAAATAATTTGTATATAATTTAACCGATTTTTGTTCAAATTACCTAATTAACATTTTCAAGTATTTCACGCGCTTTTTCTTCTTGTCCGGTTTCACTGTAAAGCTGTGCAAGATGGCGGGCCGCCTGTCTCCTTTCCCCGGGCTCCTGAAGGTTGTCAATACCCTCAAGATAAGTCTTTTCAGCCATATCAGTTCTATTCATCACCCGGTAGAGGTTTGCCAGGTTCATATAAGAGTCTATTTCCCAGGGTTTTCTTCGCGGAGCTTCTTCCATATAGAGGCGGGCCAGTTCCATTTCGCCCTGTCGGGCAGAAATTTCGCCGAGACGGTAATATGTATGCGTATAAACAGGGTCAACAATATTAAGGTATCTGCGGAAAGACTTAGCTGCCTTATCCATGTCTCCGTACCTCATGTGAAGCATCCCTTCCTGAAAATGAAGCTGAACGTAATTGGGATACATCGCACGGACTTTATTTGAATACGTGTCTATTGCTTTATCATAGAATATCCGGGCCTGTTGGCGGTTGCCTGTCCGCATCGCTTCGGAAAGCCGGTCATTATAAACATTGCCTTCAAAATAATAAGCCATTATGAAAGCCGGGTGTTTCTCCTGTACTATGTGATAGTGATGTACAGCCTTATCCCACATCCTGTTCCTGGAAAAAGCTATGGCCCGATTGTGATGTTTATTAGCAACAAACCTGCCGTGAGCCAGGGTTGTCTGCCAAAGCCCTAAAGATAAAAGAGCCATTATAACAAGTATCTGCAGCGGACCTGTATAATTATTCTTTTTTACTATATTTTTACCAGCCGTCCTTCTTTTTTGAAGCGGTGTGCTTTGAACCACAATTAAACCGAAAAAAGCCCACATAATATAGCCTGACGAAACAAATCTGGGATTTACATCAAGGCCCGCATGCACGAGAAGCCCTATGGTTCCGGCTAGAAGCGCTACCAGATAATATTCATCCATAAACTTTGCTCCTCCCATTCCTATCCTGGAAAGCCTTTTGTAAGCGGCATAAAAAATCAAGCTTAAAAACCACAGAAAAATAACAAGCCCTACAAACCCCTCATCGAAAAAGACCTCCATATACTCGTTATGTGCATGATCCGTCTGAGTATTATGTTTATGTTCAAGATGAAATATCTCGGGGCGACGGTATGACGGGTACACAAGATTAAAAGCTTCAATACCGTGCCCCAACAGGAAAGCCCTTGCGGGCGAGGCAAAATCCGGTATGGGCTCGGAAATCATTTTCATAGCCGCGCCTCAGGTAAAAAGGCGGAAAGTTATAGACCGAGGCCGACGCATAGACATTAATACAACCCCGGAAATAGTCGCTACAAAAAGAGCAAGTACAATACCCCCCGCAATTCTTTTAAGCACACGAGGGTTTCCTTTAACCAGGTACAAAACCCCCAGTATGACCAATGCCGTTGTGCTGGCAAAAATACCCAGCCAGGCTCCCATAGTGTAAGTAAAACCCGCATTTACAAGTATCAGCACAACCAGCAACGCATAAAACGGAACATAATACCACTGTTTTTTAACAATTGTCACGACCATCCGGGCAACAGCCAGCGGAAAAATGAGGACCAGCCAGGCTCCCAGGAAGTTAGGATTGCCAAAAGTGGAAAAAACTCTACTGCCAAAAGCTCCGGCCCACACGTGCCAGTCCCATACCGTTTGTGTCCAGGAGAGAGAATCTCTAATCTGCACAACTCCATAAATGGTCACAACAAAACAGGCAGCCAGTATCCAGTTGGCAATCCTTTTAAAATCAGTTTCTCTGTCGTACTCATATACAACGGCCAGATATACGCCTATATATGCTATACGGCGCAGCAGTCCGGGTTCAAACGTTTCCAGTCTGAATTGTGAGAACACAAAAGAAATCAACCCGCTTGAAAGAAATAAGACAGCGGGAAGCACGGCGTATTTCCTGGTAGCAGGTGGGGTAAAATCACCTATTTTAAGTCTTCTTATGAGCCACAAAATTAAAATAAAGGGGCCGGCGGTTTCCAGAAGAGGAATTTTGATCTGGGCCGAATCGTAGGTTTCCAGGAAAAAATGAACGGCAATAGTAGTCAGGGCTATCGGAATAAGGTATTTTAAAAGAAAAAGAGTATATTCCTCAAGTTTATTGAATAAAAGCCCCAGGATAATACCGCCTATTCCGGCTATTGCTATGATTATGTGAAGGTTTCGTAAAAGCGCTCCGTCAAATATCCTGAAAAAAGGAAATATTACAAAGAATAGAAAGAGAACAAAATCTGTCATGGAACGGCGAAAAAAGATATAGGCCGAACCCACGCAGACAATACCTAAAATAAGCTGAATACCTTCCATTTCATTATCACCCGGCGTTAGTACCGGGAAAATATAACTCCTTGCTATTGTTCTTTATCTAAACTGGAGCCGGTGAGGAGATTTGAACTCCTGACCTATCCCTTACGAGGGGATTGCTCTGCCGCTGAGCTACACCGGCACTTTAAGTTAAGATAATAACTTATATTGTATTTCATTGTCAAACAAATAACGAAATATAACGAAATATATTTTAATTGGCTTGGATTAAGGAACGCAGACTACTAAATGCATATCAAGGATTATAAGTCAAATCAGAAAAGAAATGGTGGCGGGACCCAGATTCGAACTGGGGACACCCTGATTTTCAGTCAAGTGCTCTACCGGCTGAGCTATCCCGCCACTTATGGTGAACTTATACAAAAAATTTTACTGCCTGTCAATAATTATAATTCCGTTTAAAATTAGATAAAGTTTTTATCTGTCTTGACAATCATTTTTTAATTGATTATCATTTTAAAAGTGATTTCAATAGAGGAAACAGTGTAAAACGCTTTTAAACAGGCTAATTATAAGAATGATCAAAAAAATAAAATCATGGTATAATAAAAAATTAACCCTTATTTTTGCCCCGGAGAGGGGGGGCAGATCCTTTCATCTTACGCTGAGTTACCCTTTTATCCTTTTTATTACACTCTTTTCGGCTGCAGTGCTTGCCGGCGGAATACATATTACGGGTATATATGTAAACTACCACGAAACGACATCCTCTCACAGGCAGCTGCTGGAACGAAAGACCGATTATGCAAGAAAAACCGAGGATGCTCTCAATTTATTAAGCAACATACGGAATCTTGAAACACAGCTTATATCAATGCTCGGAATGGAAAGCTCCAGAAACATTATTGAGAATTATCCCCTTGGAGGACCAGATCCTGACCTCGTAATACCATCTGAAATAAATACTTTATTTGAAATCAGCAGGCTGGAAGCAAACATAAGCGAACTACAAAGAGAAACCTGGATGCAGCAGCAGTCCGCTCATGAAATTGAGGGTTTCTTGAAAAGAAAAATGGATATGCTTCTATCCACTCCTTCAATATGGCCGGTTTTCGGCTACATAACAAGCGGATTCGGGAACCGGGTACATCCGATAACAGGCAGAAAAGAATTTCACCGCGGCATAGATATTTACAATTCTCTCGGTGACAGGGCTCCGGTCAGGGCAACAGCAAGAGGGCGCGTTATTCTTGCCGGATGGGCCGGAGCAGCAGGACAAACAATAGTTATTGATCACGGTAGCGGTTTTTCAACCAGATACATGCACCTGTCCGATATGCTGGTTAACCAGGGGGATCAAATTGAACAGGGACAGATTGTAGGCTACATCGGAAGGACGGGACGTGTTACCGGAAAACATCTTCACTACGAAGTCTGGTACAGAGGCCAACCGGTTAATCCTATGCGTTATGTGAGGGGTAGATAGTAAAGCCTAAATGCTAAACTTCAAAGTAATAAGGAGGCAGAACAATTTTTTTCACATCAAGCAAAAATAAATGTTCTTTCGGAAAAGTCGAAACTCTTATAAGCCGGGACACAAAGATTAACGGTGTAGTTGAGGCTGAGGGAACTATAAGAGTCGACGGTACGATAAAGGGTGGAATAAAAAAAGCTGACGGTGTAATTATAGGGGATACAGGTATCGTTGAAGGCAATATCTATGCAAGGGCCGTCAGCCTTGCCGGAAAAACCAAAGGGAATATCCATTCAGAAACTACGCTTGAACTCCTGCCGGGCTCCACTCTGGTTGGAGATATAGAAACAGCTAAGCTCTCTATTGCTGAAGGTTCCCATTTTGACGGAGAATGTCATATGATAGATGAGAATAAGAATATTTCCGCAGGGAAGACCATTGCTGATTCAGAGGATAACAGTAACAGGCCTGAGGATCCGACCTGAAGGTTTACCTCAGGTAATAGATAACTTTTTCTATATTTTCCCTGACACGGTCATTCCTTACCAGGTCTCTGGATATAAGAAGGTAATCAACTGCCTTAGGATACCTTAATTCTTTAATTGACTCGCAGGCTCTTATCCTTACTTTTTCTTTTTCCCCTTCATCTTCAATTATTTCAACAAGGGGGATTATGCTGCGCGGTGTATTCATATATCCAAGCAAATCAACAAGCCAGTACCTATATTTATAATTATTAGAAGTCTTTAAATCTCTTATAAGAATCGGAACCGCGCCGTCACCGATGTCCATCAGCTGAACAGTTTCATTCATAGTTGAACTTCCAAGCATTTCTAAACTAACCAATTTCGCCCGGTTTTTAACCGTATCAAGAATCTTTTCTGCTCTCTGCAGGGTTTCTGTATCAATTTCACCGGGGGGGGGCGGGGGGGCTAAAACAACAGGGGGAGGCATTTTAGCACAGCCTGATAGTAATGACAGTGAAAGAGCTGCGGATGCAAAAATTATTTTGATCATTGCCGGATTTTACCTTTCAGTTTTCTGTAAATTTTTTGTGCCCTGATATCAGTAAGAGAAGCTACAAAATCACATACACCCCTGTGTGGTATCTCATTTTTAAGAAAAGGCATATCTTTTAAAATCTCTTCATAATTTTCAAGATAATGAGAATAAATAAGAGAAAGCATTTCGCGTGATCTGGTCTCCCTTAACGAACCATGAAGCCCCGTATAAACTTTTTTGTAAAGGAAATCTCTTAGCTCATCCGTAGCGTTCATAACGGTAGCCGACATCGTAATATGCTTTTTGCCAAAGCTGTTTTCGACAACATCTTTTATCATAGTTATAAGCCTCTGGTAAAAAGTAAGGCCTAATATTTTTTCTGTACTGGACGGTAAATCTTCTTTTTTTATCATTCCCATATTAAAAGCATCATCCACATCATGGTTTATATATGCTATCCAATCGGCAAACTGTACAACTTCACCTTCAATAGTGGTTGTTCTTCCCCTGCCTTTCAAATTTTCCCCATGCACCTTATATACACTCAACTCACCTTTTGAATGACCCGCTATACCATCCTTTACTTCATAGCTAAGATTAAGCCCGTTTCCGTTGTTTTCAAGCTTCTCTACTACACGAAGACTCTGCTGCGCATGTCTGAAATTAAAAGGTGTCAGGTCCCGAAGTATATCCTCTCCGGCATGTCCGAAAGGAGTATGACCTAAATCGTGTCCAAGGGCAATGGCTTCTACGAGATCTTCATTTACTCGAATACACCTTGCTATATACCTGGCTACGGCAGCTACCTCCATGGTATGAGTCAGACGCGTACGGAATCTCTCTCCGGCAGTTGAAAGAAAAACCTGTGTTTTATGCTTCAGAAGTCGGAAACTGACAGAATGAAGTATTTTATCTCTGTCTTTTTGATATTCCGTACGTACAGGACAGGGTCTTTCTTCTTTTTTTCTTCCCCTGGTATTGGTACTTAAAGTAGCATATAGAGAAAGACATTCTTTTTCCCTTTTTTCAATTTCCTTGCGTATCAGCATGCTTTACGGTAGAATTATATCTATTTTTCAGTGTTATTTTCTCTTATTTTGCGCAGGTTTTCTTTAAATACATTCTGATCATCAAAATGCGGAAGAAGATCTTTTGCTTTATATGATATGCAGCCGCCGTCCGGGCCCACACAAAAAATATCAGCTTCTTTGGCAAACTCTATTATAACCTGGCGGCAGGCTCCGCAAGGCATTGAAAGTTCGCTTGATGAAGTTGCAACAGCAATGGCTTTTATTTTTCTCTCACCTTCAGCAACCGCCCGCGTAACAGCAACACGTTCGGCGCATATTGTAAGCCCGTAAGAAGAATTTTCAACGTTACAGCCGCCATATATCTTTCCTGATTCTCCCTCAACGGCAGCGCCCACAAGGAATCCGCTGTAGGGAGCATAAGCCCGTTTCCTGTATTCCAGAGCCGTCTGTATAAGTTTTTCATTTTTCATAAGATTGCATCCTCTCTTCTATAAGATTTTTAAATTCCTGCTTCATTTTATCCTTTTCCCTTTCATCCTGAAAAGAGTATTTAACTCCATTCAATATAATATCCTTAAGTTCATCTATTTTTAGCCCCAGTTCAACAGCTTTATTATATTCGTGAGTAAGATCGATTCCGCTGACGCCCCTGTCGTCGGTATTTAAGGTTATTTTAACTCCTTTTTTATAAAATTCTCTAAACGGGTGGACCCCGTAGTCATTCACAACCTGTGTCTGCACATTTGATGTAATACATATTTCAAGAGGTATTTCTTTTTCAATAAGCGTTCTGTAAAGCCTCCGGTCTTTTTGAAGAGCTATGCCATGACCGATCCTGGAAGCTCCCCTTTTAATTGCTGCGGCAATGTTTTGAGGACCGCCGGATTCGCCCGCATGTATTGTCATATTTATTCCGTTTTCCCGGCAGAAATCCAGCGTTTCACAGAAATCCGATAACCCGTAAAGGGTTTCATCTCCTGCTATATCTACACCGCAAACTCCGTAATTTTTCATTTTAAGGGCGCATTCGGCAGTTTCTTTTATCTCTTCCCCTGATGTCCCTCTATACAGACAGAGTATGACGCCTGCCTTGATATCAAAGTCCGATCTTCCCCTTTCAAGTCCTTTCAAAACTGATTCGACAACTTCAGTAACAGGAAAATTTTCGGTTTTTTGTAAAACAGGTGCAAATCTTATTTCCATGTATTTAGTGTTTTCAAGGCTACAGTCCCGTAAGAGCTCATAAGTTATTCTTTCAAGTGCGTAAGATGTTTTGAGAAGCGGATAGAAAACTTCAAAACGCTCAAGGAATTCGCTGAGGCTTCTGCAATCCGGAGACACTCTTACATATTTTCTGAGTTCTTTTACGTTGTCTGCCGGGAGAAGATAATTCTGCCTCCGGGCAAGGTCAAGTACCGTCTGTGTGCGAACGGAACCATCGAGATGACAGTGCAGATCTATTTTAGGTAAACTTTTTATAAGCTTCTGTATAGAAATCACTTTTTTATTTTTAAAAGTTCTGTTAGTTTTTCAACTCCCTCATCCAACTTGCTAAAATCTTCCGGCACCGGAGAATCCGGAGACACAAAAACAACAGTAAAAGGCAGTTTCTCGTTCAGATCTTCCTTATCGTCACTACCGTAAGTTTTTTCCATTTCCTCCCTGGACACAAGATGATCGTCACTGCCCTGTTCCAGGGCCTGTTGATGTCTTCGTACATTTCTCTGCCAGCATATATCAAAAGGAACATCAAGATACACTGCTATAGCATCCTCCAATATGTCTGCAGAGAAGTTGTTCAGTATTGAATGAACATAGTTTGGACGCGAAAACTCAATAAAAATCAAGGTGTCTTCCGGAGAGCTATTCTTTAAATTTAACACGTCCTTATTAACCCGTTTTAAAATATCATCCCATACTTTATCATCGGTAACCTTATAACCTCCGTCTTCCGTAGGGCGGCATCGGCGCCATTCCCCGCTTTGTTCGTCTTCCATAAAAATATTCCATAGTTTAGGAAAATCATCTATCCTTGGGAAAGAGGAGAAAAGGCCTTTTTTTCCAAGCCGTTTTACCAGGCGCCTGTAAAAGGCGGATTTACCGCAGCCCGGTATTCCCAGAAGAAAAACAATCATATCCCAAATACCTCATTAAGGTACTTTGTCTCATCAGAAAGAATTTTCTCTGCATTCAGCAGTTCATCTGTATCTCTTACAGCTGTTTCCACTACAACTGTCTTTACCCCCTTTGAACTAAATTTTTCAGACAGCTTTCTAAGGTTTTCCTCCTTTAAAAAACCTTTCTGATAATGCAGAGGCGGATGAAACTTAAAAAGCGGATTTCCTTTTGGATCCGGATTTATCCAGAAATCATTTAAGTGTACCTGATGGAGAATGTTATCAGGGATTTCATCCACAATATCTTCAGGTTTTTTACCTATGGCTTCCCTGCTGAAGTTTTTTTTATGCATGGGCAGGTCTATAGTAAACCAATGTCCTATGTCAAAACAATATTTGACTTTACATCCCTGATCGTTAACTCTTTTTATGATACTGATTATATCGGAGTTATATACGCCGTAAGTATCAAAAGCAGTATTATTTTCAAGATGAAAAACTATTTCTCTTTCTTCTGAATAAGAAAAAAGTTCTATCAGGGTTTTTCCCAGAGATTCATCCACCATATTAAGATATTCTCCCATAGCCTGGTAAAAAGGAACGCTTCCGGGATGCATAACTACGCTGGCGCACCCTAATTCTGAAGCAAAATCTATATATCTTTTCTGAAGTGAAACAGCAAGAACCCTGTCAGATTCTTGAAACGCGCATGTTGAAGCTGCTACATAGGTATAAGGAAGGTGAAGCGACATTGTCATATTTTTTTCCCGGGCGTATGCTTTAGCGGCTGTTACTTGATCTTTATTCATTTCGAGAAAAGGATTAGGGACGCCACCGTCAAGTTCTATATGGCTCAATCCGATTTTTTGACCAACTTCAAGCTGATTTATTATATCTTTCTTTGCTTTTATCTGAACCCTGGCATCCATATCCCCCACTGAAAGCAATCCGGATTTTAAATCCTCTCTCTCTTTTTTTGAAAGAAAAGATGCTTCCAGCATATTGGTAAAATTTCTGCCTATTCTCATTCTTTACTCCTTTATATTAACCCGTCTTTTATGCTTTCAAAGTGAGAAATCTTTTTCAGATATTTAAATCTTTTATCAATATCCTCCCTGCTTGTTTTCTTAAGCATATCTATACTAAAACCTTCCACAGTAAAAGACGCAACAACGCTCCCTAGGATTACAGCCTGACGCAAAACCGAATTTTCAATGCTGCCCCGCGAAGCTATGTATCCCATAAAAGCCCCGGCAAAACTGTCGCCGGCCCCGGTAGGGTCCATTACACTTTCAAGCGGAACAGAAGGTGCGGTAAAAACTTCTATTTTTTTCCTATTATCCTCCGAAAAGAATACAGTAACACCGTATTCTCCTTGTTTAACTACAATAATTTTCGGACCCATCCTGAATATTTTATTACAAGCCTTTATTAAATTAGGTGATTCTCCGAGTTGCCTCGCTTCGGCGTCGTTTACAAGCAGATAATCTACTTTTTTTAAAGTTTGCAGCAGCTCTTTTCTTTTGTTTTCAATCCAGAAATTCATTGTATCCAGAGCAATAATCCGCGGGGAATTCATCTCATTTACAACTTCAAGCTGCAATTCGGGATCAATATTGGCAAGAAAAAGATATTCCGCATTCTTTTGTATCTGTGTTAATTTAGGCTTGAAGTCTTGAAAAACATTCAGCTCAGTTTTTAAGGTATGCGCTACATTTAAATCATATTCATATTTGCCTTCCCATCTAAAAGTTCTTCCCTGCGCAATTTCCAAAGATGCCGTATCTATCCCCCTTTTATCCATATCCGAAATATAAGATTTTGGAAAATCCTCTCCCACAACACCAACTACGCTTACAGGCGCAAAAAGACTACATGCCCATGAAAAATAAACCGCAGAGCCACCTAGCGAAGAGTTTCTTCTGCCGAAAGGAGTTTCTATACCATCCAGAGCTACGGATCCTACAACTAACACATTCTGATTTGCAGTCATTATTCCTTCTCTATAATTACTTTCAGCTTTTTCTTCAGAGACAGATCAGTTTTTTCCGGGGAAGTAACAATTGCAGAATCAACAGCATCCCTGCAGGGGCAGTCCCTTTCAGCATCTGAGTCTATTCTTTTTATTATACCGTCTACAACTTTTTTCGCGTTAAGAGCATTTTTTTCAAACTGCTTAACAACCATTTCTGCCGTAACTGCATCATGCTGTGGATACCAACAGTCATAATCCGTAACCATTGCAATCGTTGCGTAACAA
Organism: Elusimicrobiota bacterium; assembly: GCA_003558145.1. GTDB lineage: Bacteria > CG03 > SLGR01 > SLGR01 > PWQF01 > PWMP01. The sequence continues at coordinate 281 of PWMP01000114.1, read as the reverse complement.
ATTCCGGCCTCCCGGGCCAGTTTTGCTTCCGGGATAGCAGTCATACCTATTACATCAACTCCCCAACTGCGGTATATAAGAGATTCTCCCAATGTAGAAAACTGGGGACCTTCAATGCATATATATGTTCCTCCTCTGTGCACTTTTATGCTTGTTTCTTCAGCAACGTCAGCAGCTGTGTTTGCAAGTTTTTCGCATACGGGTTTGGAAAAGGAGACATGGCCTACATATCCGCTTGAAAAAAAAGAAGCAGGCCTGATCTTTGTCCTGTCAAAATACTG
>PWMP01000195.1 GCA_003558145.1 Elusimicrobiota bacterium | reverse complement strand
GTATTCTTTTGTTGATATTTCAGCATTGTTCATTTACTGAACATCCTATCAGGTATTCCCGAAGTTGTCAAATTTATGCAAGTGCTTATAACTTGGTTCAACGACCGGCTTGCTTATAAGATTCAGATACTTGTGGGCTATTTTCTCTGTCTCCTCAGGCACTTTCAGCCGTTCTCTTTTTCCGGCCTGGCGGGCTCCTTTTAAAATCAACGGCTTCCGGGTGGATGTTTTTTTTCCAGTTAAATAAATATGTGTGAGTGTCTCTTTTCATATGGTAATTCTATTAAATTTTGTGAAATTATTCGATTCCACATGTTATCATACGCCAATGTAAACTACCTTATTTTTCAATTATTTCCCAGTGGCCTCCCCTATCCGGCCCGATGCGTCTTATAATATCTTTCTTTTTCAATGCGGCTATATGTTTTTTAATTGCTCTGTCGCTTATGCCAATCTTGGCAGACAATTCCGCAATAGTCACTTTTGAGTTATTTTTCATTATATCAATAATTTTCTGGGAACTTTTCTGGGAACCCTTCTGGGAACCCTTCTGGGAACCCTTTGATCGGGTTTTTAAACTATCGCCAAAATAAAATATAATTTTATAATGGTCAATGTCTTCGGTAACTTCCGGCTGTGTTTTGTAATATTCTTTCCAACCCTTAATCATCTTATGAAACCCCGAACCTATATTCTCGGAAAGTTTTATTACCCTGAACGTTTTGGCTATAACCTGATTCCTGGGAAGAGAAAAATCCTCTTTTATTATGTACTTAAGGGGTTTGGGAAGCGCACCCGGGTTGAAAAACTCTATTCTGTCTATAAAAGCCCTTATCCTGGGCTTGGCGCTGCTGAAATAATCGCTGTGCATAAGAAGATTTACCAGCGCTTCGCGGGCCGCAATCAGCTGGGGCGGGTTCTCATCCCTGAAAGTCCCTTTAAGTTTAAAGGGAATATCGATTTTTCTTATCAGCCTTTCCATTATGCTGAAATAGTATCTGAAGAGATTTTTTTCCGGGGTGAGCCTGTAACTGTATCTTTCGGGAGCATCCGCATAAGATATTCCCATTATTTCCAGGTAATCTATCCTGAAATCAGAGATAATTCGGCTGATACTCTCCTCTTTTCCGAAGACAAGCAGCCCTCCGACAGTAATCTTTTTTCCCTTGAGAACTTCCAGCCTGGAAAGCATATCTTCAACAGACAGTTTATTATACCGGTGGTCGGGTTCAATATCCTTCAAATACCTTCTGTAATCGGTGACTGTCTCTTCATCAAGACTGTCAAGAGTTAAATCCGTAACTTCCCTGTCCTTACTGTCAAAAGAAGACATCCTGTACATAGCATCTATTTCTTCTTTTGTGGCCCGCTGGTCTCCGCTGCCGGTTCTTATGAATGTATTAACCTGCGAATTAAAATAAACGGGCCTGTCTTTTGAAGAAACTGAAGGTATATAAAACCCCAGGACATCCTTGCCCTGCACTTTGTATTTTCTGCTCTTTACCAGTATTTTTCTATTGAATTTCTCTCCCCGCAAGACCGTTATGAAATCGTTAAGAACTTTTTCGGGTTTATCAACTCCCGTTACAGTATATTCTTTTGCTCTTTTTTTAACACCGAAAACAAGCCAGCCTCCGGCTGTATTGGCAAAAGCGCTTACTGTTTCCCAACTGCTTGCCGGAACAGAGGATTTTGCCTGCTTTACCTCAAAATCCTCCCATTCTATATCTTCAAGTTTTTTTATTAGTTCTTTTCTGTTCATTTTCCAATTATTGCCCAGTGTCCTGTTCTTTTTTTACCGACAAATTTTATTTTTTTATCTTTTTTAAGCTCCCGCATATCTCTCTCAATTGTTTTTTCAGAAACATTCAATTCCGCAGCCAGGGAAATATAGGTAACATCCTCGTCGTTTTTGATTTTTTCTATAATCCTATCTTTTCTTTCTTTTTTACCGACATCTTTACCGACATTTTCACCGACATCTCTGTTCTGATAACTATTTTTTTCTAAATCTGGAATTTTTCCGGGCTTTTTGCAGAGAATTCATTTCTCCCCCGCCATTGCCCTGAACCGGGCGTTTCTTTGAATCAGTTCTTCGTATTTGCCGCTATCTGCTATCCTCCCGTTTTCCATCAGGTAAATTGTATCACATTTTTTCACCGTTGTCAGGCGGTGGGCTATGGTAATCATTGTCTTGGGTTTGAAAGATTTGCTCCATTTGGTATACATAAAATAAGCGGCTGACTTATTTTACTTTTAATCAATAGGGTAAAATAAAGATGTTTATAATTTACTTTTATTCTAAAATGTAAATTTGACTGTTCCATTATTCTTTAAACAAAGACAGATATTCTTCAAACTCGAATATCCTGTTTCTCTGGTATCCTGTGGTTTCTTTCAAAATTCCCAGCTTGATAAAATCCTGGATCAAAGAATTAGCAGTTTTAGGGGTAATTTCCAAAGCGGAAACGGTGTCATTAGATGTCAGTATAGGTTTCTTGTATAAATGATAGATAAATTGTTGAGCAATTTTTGCTTTACGACCCAATGATAAAATTAACGAGTCCATTTTATTCTTCAGTACAATTATAGCCTGAAAAGTTTCTTTACTCTTTTGGGAAGTATCTATTACAGCATTGAGAAAAAATTTAATCCAGTGGACCAGATCGTTATGTTCGCGAACACGCGATAAGGCATCGTAATAAGAAGACTTGTGTTTTTCAAAAAAGTCGGAAAGGTAAAGTGAAGGTTTCACAAGAATATCCTTACTTACAAAATAGAAGGAAATTAACACTCTGCCTATCCTGCCGTTACCATCGAGAAAGGGGTGTATTGTTTCAAACTGATAGTGCGCTAAAGCAATTTTTATTAAATGGGGCACATCTAATTTCGTATTATGCAGGAATTTTTCAAGATCGCTCATAAGCTCCGGTACTTCTGTATGCACGGGGGGAATATATACTGCGTCGGATAAGCCTGAACCGCCAAGCCAGTTCTGACTTGTTCTGAATTTGCCCGGAGTCTTATGTTCTCCTCTTACGCCTGTCATAAGAATTTTATGCATTTCGCGTAACAACCTGTTAGAAAGAGGGAGCTTATTTAATTTTTCTACTCCAAAGTTCATAGCCTGAATATAATTTCTGACTTCCTGCCAGTCATCTCTTTTCTCAGGCTTTATTTCGTCTTTGTCCATTAAGGCTTCATCCATATTGGTTTCTGTGCCTTCAATCCGGCTTGATGTCTGGGCCTCTTTTGCAATGTGCATCTGGATAAATACATCTACATCAGGAACAAGCAATGAGAAAGCATTCAATTCTCCAAGCTTTTTATTAGCATTCTCAAGAAGAACATTAATCTTGCCCTCATCCCATATCCACGGATGGTTTATCATGGAAGGGGAGAAGCTCTTGTATTTATATTGCTGAGTATACTTGCCAGATTTAAAATCTTTTATGTTCATATACTTTACTTTAATTTACTTTCTATTAAACTCGGCCCTAATATAGGAACCGCGACATTGCTTTCCATCAACCAGTCATATTCGTATTTCGCCCCGGTATAACAAGCCGATAGAATCCTGCGGCGTATTATGTGCCTTTTTAATACGTTTACTGTCATTATTTAGTGCCACTTTATAACATTAATGCTACCGACCGGAAGTTTTTAGCCGCACTTCCTCTAAAATCTTCCCGCCCTGCGGCACGCCTTTATCCCCTGCCCGGTCTTTCTGCGGGAACCTCACTTTTCTCCTGCCATTGCCCTGAACCGGGCGTTTCTTTGAATCAGTTCTTCGTATTTGCCGCTGTCGGTTATTTCTCCGTCTTCAATGAGATGGATTATATCGCATTTTTTAACCTTTATCACACTATGAGCAATTGAAACTAATCTCTTGTTAACCATTTCATTTTATATTACTTCCCTTATAAGTAATTATTTATTAACTATGTTTATGTTCTTGCGGGCACATACAAATCCGGGATTAAGCAGTGATTTTTTATTATAGACAAACTTTTTGCCGTCTATAGTTTTTACCCGGGCTCCGGCTTCTTCGGACACACAGTGCCCGGACGCGGTATCCCATTCCATAGTTGGGCCGCTTCTTACATAGACATCAGCCCTTCCTTCTGCCACCAGGCAGAACTTCAACGCGCTGCCGGCAGATATTTCTTTAACTTGTCCTAATTTTGATATAATTTTCTCTTCTTCTTTGCTTTTATGTGAACGGCTTCGAACGACAACAGTTTCATCTTTATTTTCTTTTCTGACATGTATTTTTTTTATTTCTTTATCTTTTTCTTTTTTATATGCCCCTTCTCCCCGGATAGCGTAATAGACTGTATCTTTTGCCGGTATAGATACCAGACCGAATACAGGTGTATTTTTTTCTATAAGGGCGATATTAATTGTAAACTCGCCGTTTTTTGATATAAATTCCTTTGTCCCGTCCAGAGGATCAATCAGCCAGAAATATTCCAAGTTTTTTCTTTCTTTATACGGAATATCCTTTTCTTCTTCGGAGATTAAAGGAATATCCGGATACATCTTTTTAAGGCCGGATACTATTATATCGTTTGACCTTCTGTCGGCAAGGGTTATGGGAGAATTGTCTTTTTTATTCTCTACATCAAAAGAAGTATTATATACTTCCATAATTTCCCGGGCAGCTTTGTCTGCAAGGGATAATAAACTTTCAATATCTTTATTATCTAATTTTATTCTTTTTTTAGCTTTCATTTTTCAGTTAATGCGATAATTTTTAAAGTCAAGTTTAAGTTTTCCCGTACTATTTCTACAATCATATTTAAGGCGAATGTGTTATAGTAGCCCCGCCGTAAAAAGGGGCCGTTTTATTCCATCCGTATCCAGAGAATGAGTAAAAATAAGTTTCTTTTTGGCCTTTATACCCTTAAACTGCTCCATCCCCTTTCCTTTGCCTCCAACCTCAACAACAATACTGCTGCTGTTATCCGTTATCATATAGTCCGGAGTCTTTGAGCCCCTGGTTGACTTAAGATATTTAATATTCTTTCCTGAAGCTAAAACAGTTTCAACAAAAAAATCTTCCCGAAGCGCCCCGACAGCTGATGTATAGTCCTGAAATAAAAGCCTGTAAGGCAGTGACATCAGTATCTTGGGCTCTTTCAAAACATTGGTTCCTTCAGGCATAACTCTCATCATAATAAAGGCCTGCTCAAGCAAAGAAACATACTGTTTTGCCTTATACTTTGTTATCTTTAGATTATTCGATATTGAGCTGTAATTTATTCCGTCAATTTCAGATTTGCCAGCAAACTCAATTACCTGCCTGATTGTTTCTATTTCATCAACAGCTATTCTTGCGATTGCGGGGATGTCTTTAACTATTACAGCGTTGAGTATATTATCCATAATTTTAAGCGGATCCGGTTCCTGCAGTGAGAAGGGCATGTTGCCGCCTTTAAGAAAATCAGTGAAGCTGCCGGAGTAAGACAATAATTCATTATTCCAGGATTTATTTAATATATCTTCAAAACCGAGTGGCTCTATTTCCAGCCCGTGAGTAAAATAAAGAAACTCCCTGAAAGAAAAGGGATACAGTTTTTTTATAACTGCTCTGCGCGAAAGGTCACGAGAGGATTTAAACAGTGAAAGGGAAACCGAAGAGGTGAATATAATACGTACATTCAGAAAATCATATATTTTTTTTAATCCTTCATCATAACCGGAATTAAAATGAATCTCATCTAACAGAAACGTTTTTATTCCAAGCTTCAGGTTTAATTCCTTGATTATCTCGAACAGGTCACCCTTAAAGGTGTCAAGAGATATATAAAAGCTTTCCGGAATTTTAAGTAAAAGTTGTTTTAGTATAACAGTTTTACCTACACCCCGCGGTCCTGCGATTCCGACAAAGTGTTTCCCTTTAAATTCAGAGACATCTTGAAAAATAAATCTTTTTTTCTTATATTCCTTTCCGCCTTCTTTTGCCAGGCGGTTGAATTCTAATAAGTTTTGGATTATTGAATCATACATTTTGTCAAATCATTCTACAAAATGACATACATTCTGTCAAATCGTTTTACGAAATGCAAGCTGCCTCCTGTACATTTTCGCCATTTAAAAGAGAGATCCTCTTTATCCCTATTCTGCTCTATCGACATATTCAGCAAATAATACTGCCAGCCTTTTCTTTTCTCGCAACCGGGGTTTAACTTTAGTTCATGCAGCAATCATTGCCAGAACCGGAAGCGGTACCACTCTCAGATGCTTATACTCCATTATCCGTCTGCCGGTATTTGCAATGATGCCCTCCGGATATTTTATAATCTGCTTTATATCTTTGGGCCTTATAGTCATTGAATTCTTTATTTCTATCGGCAGAAAACCTTTACCTTTTACAAGGGCAATGTCAACTTCGCCCTCCGCCTTGATATAATAAACGGGAAATCTGCGCTTCAAAAGCGTCGCCGGAACACCTTCTGTCAGCGCATTTGTTAAATCATTTTTTGAACTTAAAACTTCCTGCGATAATTTAAAATAATCGCTATTTCCTTTTATCCATCCATGAAGACAATGGAAAACAAACGGGTCCCGAAAACTGATTTTTTTCGCCTTTTTGGGAGCAGCCTGCAGTTTGTCTTCTCTCAAAGCATTCAATACTGACAGCACATCGCTCTCGGAGAGTATGTTTATGTAATCGGATATGGTCTGATGGTGGGCAATTGAAGTGGCGCCGGCGATACTGTGCCAGCTGACTTGTGAGGACAAACGTGGAAAAAGCGCATTGATAATCTCTCTCAAATAGTGCTCCTGTTTATTCCTCTTCAGTATATCCCCTACAATCCATTGAATGTAGGTTTTGTAAGTTGCCGGGGAAATCTGTCTGTTTTGCTCATAATCGTTAAGGGCCATCATAAACCCGCCCGTAATGAGATACTGGTTAAACAGCTTATATAATTCTTTTATATACCCTGCGTCAAATACCTCCTCCGGAACCGAAAGGTTCTCATGGAAGTTTTTCTTTAAGTTTTTTACCGGGTCACACAGACCGCTGCCATATAAAGAGACATATTCATAGAATGAAAGAGGATAAAGATGAAAGTCCTGTCGGGGCGATTTCCCCCTTCTTCCCGGGAACTTCATCATCGACTCTTTAATTATGCAGGTATCCGACCCTGTTATAACTGCGCTGCCGCGTAAAAACATCCCTTCGTCAGCCAGGCTCTTTACGGCCCTGTCCCAATCCCTGACATAAGAAACTTCGTCAATGAAAAGAATAAAATGTCTGTCAGGGTCTATGGTAGTACGAAACTGGTCTATTTCAAACAGCAGCTGATTGTAGTCAGCTATGGTTTCACAGGGAAGGTAATATATTTGACCGGGTTGAATCTCCTCTTCCTCGAGAAGTCTCAGAATAATTAATTTTAGTAAAGTCGATTTGCCTACCTGCCTGCCTCCTGTAAGCATGTATATCCCAGGAGTTAAAACCGGAATTTCTTTTTTAAGAGCGGATTCATGCACAAAAGGTAATCCTTCAAGACGCATAAGGTGAGGGTCCCTTTCCCGGAACTCATCGACGCCTTTCCAGAACATATTATGAACAATATAATCGTCTTTCATACAGTCATTGTATTAAGTTTTCTCTACGTTGTCAATACCCATTATCCAAATTTGGATAATGGGTATTATCCACCCTTTATTCTCTAATTTTATTCTTTTTTTAATTTCATTTTTTAGTTAATGCGATAATTTTCAAAGTTAAGTTTAAGTTTTCTCGTACTGTTTTTGAAGTCTAACTAGAATAGTAAAATTTACATTTTGTAAAATCATTGAACGAAATGATATGCATTTTGTCAAATAGTTTTACGAAATGCGCATCACCATTCTGTAAATCACCCATTTAAAAGAGACATTTAACACAAAACCCGCCTTTAAAACGGTACATATCCTGCAGGATTCCCTGTCGTAGACACTTATTTCACTTCCCGGCAAATGCCGGCCACTATTATAATTACCTTTTAGGTGAAATTTTCTTTATACGATGCGGGGGGAATAGGGATCCTCTGAAAAATTATTATTTTTCATGAATTATGGTTATATTTTAAGTTTTTTGTGAAATATATTTATAGTAGGTATTAAATTTTATTGTCAAAAAACTTTGAATAATTATTAAGAGCACGGGGCATAATGGTCATCAGTGATGCATATCCGTCATCCGGTATTATCTGTTTCGGAAAGTTTACCGGAGGGGGGCCATATTATTCCCCTCGCAAATGCAGCGATTGTAATTCATCATTTAGCGGGGCGGTAATAGAAAAGATTTCTAACTTTTTGTTTTTGGTAGGTGTATCTTAACTCACATAGAGCATAATTAAACTCTTTTACTGGCGTTCAATACAGTTATGCCCACTATTTTTTTATTCTCATACCTGATTATTACATCGTCCTCTGTCATTTCGGAATCATCGGCATGGCTGGGTTTTTTGAAATTAATGTATAAAACATCTCCCTTTTTATCGTATGAAGTCCATATCCTTTCATGTTCAACTTCTAATAATTCAGGTACCAGTTTAAGGGCTTTTTTCACTTCTGCGGTTGCTTGGCCCATATCTTTTGCCTCCTTTTAAGTTGATTTTCTCTTTTGGTCAAAAAAGATGTAATTATGAATCCGTCCTTTTGGCTTGTTTCCTTATATACAACTACAATAAATTTTTCTTTTTTTATCTTTCTTACTGCCAGCAAAGCTCCGGCATTGCCCTCATAAATTCCTTCCGGGTCCTGTACAGTTTCAAGAACTTCAAAATAATAGCCAGCCATTTCAGAATGTTCTTCGGTAATGTGAAACCATCTTTCCCGGGTTAATCTAATTGGTATATTGTTTTTAGAATTTACTTTATTCATAACGTTACATTTTGTCTTTTCTTAAATTCAATTATATCCGATCAAACAACTATTTTTAAATACCATATCCAATAGCCGCCCGTCACCCGGTATTTTCCGTTTCGGGAAGTTTCCCGGAGGGATACCATATTATACCAGCCCCGGCAGTGGTGTTGGAGAGCTCGTCTATTAGAACAAAAGAGCCGGTTGCGTGGTTTCTTTCGTAGGGGTCATACATTACCGGGCGCTGGGTTTTTATTATTACCCTGCCTATGTCGTTGAGGCCCAGTTCTTTATCTTCTTTTCTGTGGAGAGTGTTTATATCTATCTTGTACCTCATCTCCTTTATTATCGCAGGTACAGTGTTTGTGGTCTGCTTTAGCAGGTATCTTCCCCCTTCTTCTAAGGGGACCTCGTCCATCCAGCATATTTCGGCTTCAAACTCATCGGCAAGATCGGGCACGTTTCGCTGTCTGATAAGCATATCTCCCCTGCTTATGTCTATCTCATCCTCCAGTGTAAGGATAACCGACTGGGGGGCGTAAGCCTCTTCAAGTTCGCCGTCATAGGTAACTATGGATTTTACCCTGCTTTTCTTTCCTGAAGGAAGGACAGCTATGTCGTTGCCTTTGGATATGACGCCGGACTCTATCCTGCCGGCATATCCCCTGAAATCCAGGTCAGGGCGTATAACCGTCTGCACGGGAAACCGGAAATCTATAAGGTTCCTGTCGGATACAATATTGACGTTCTCAAGAAACTGCAGAAAGGTCCTGCCCTCGTACCAGTCCATCTTATCGCCCCTGCGGGTAACCATATCCCCTTTTAGGGCCGACATGGGCATTACCTGTATGTCGTGAATATTGAGGCGGGAAGAGAACTCAAGGTAATCTTCCTTTATCTTCTCAAAAATATCCTTTGAATAGTCAACAAGGTCCATCTTGTTTACTACTACAAGTATATGGGGGATATCCAGGAGGGTGGTTATAAAAGAGTGTCTTTTTGTCTGCTCCAGGACTCCCTTGCGGGCATCCAGCAGTATTACCGCCAGGTTGGCAGTGGAGGCCGCCGTAACCATATTCCTGGTATACTGGACGTGCCCGGGAGAGTCGGCTATTATAAACTTTCTCCTGTCGGTAGAAAAGTAGCGATAAGCCACGTCTATGGTTATACCCTGCTCCCTTTCCGACTTAAGCCCGTCTACCAAAAGGGAGAGATCCACCTCTTTTTCTCCTTTTTTCTCGGCAAATTCTTCTATAGAAGAAAGCTGGTCCTTGTATATGCCCTTTGACTCGTATAAAAGTCTACCTATAAGGGTGGACTTACCGTCATCTATGCTGCCGGCCGTTACAAACCTTAAGAGGTCTTTTTCACCTTTCATTCTTTAAGTTGTCCTTTCTTTTTATTCAGCAAGTGTTTCTGTAAATTTTAAAATTCAAGCTTTTTTATTTCTTAATATGCATTCATAATGCATAAAATTTGCAATTCTTATGCATTGGGAATACATAAATATGGATAAATCACCCAAATTTCTTAAAAATACCCTTCCTTTTTCTTGGTCTCCATTGACCCCTCCGACTCGTAGTCTATAGCCCTGTTTTCCCTTTCTGATTTCAAGGCAGCGGCTACTTCAGCTATTATCCCGTCCAGGTCGCTAGCCTGCGACTCCACGGCTCCCGAGCAGGGGGAGCAGCCCAGGGTCCTGAACCGGACCATTTCCTCTTCAACCTTCTCTCCTTCTCTGGGGTCGTTAAACTCGTCATTAAGCAATATCAGCCCGTCTCTTCTTATAATTTTTCTTTTTTTGGCGAAATATAGGGGGACTATATCTATCTCTTCCCGTTTTATGTAGTTCCAGATATCAAGCTCGGTCCAGTTGGAGAGAGGAAAAACCCTTACCGACTCCCCGGGGTCGACATTCGTGTTAAAGAGGCTCCACAGCTCAGGGCGCTGGTTCTTGGGGTCCCAGGCGCCGAACTTGTCCCGGAAAGAGAATATTCTCTCCTTGGCCCTTGATTTCTCTTCTTCTCTCCTGGCTCCGCCTATGGCGGCGTCAAATTTGCCTTCGGAGAGGGAATCCAGAAGGGCCTGGGTCTTTAAAAACTTGCAGCACTTATCCCTTCCGTATTTGGAAGGATGCATACCTTTTTTAATATAGTTTTCGCTTCTGTGTACAATAAGGTTTAACCCCTCTCTTTGGGCCAGGTTATCCCTGAACTCAATCATCTCGGTAAACTTATAGGATGTATCTACGTGAAGCAGGGGAAAGGGAATCTTTCCCGGATAAAAGGCCTTCTGGGCAAGTCGAAGCAGTACACTTGAATCTTTTCCAACCGAGTAGAGAAGGACGGGTTTTTCAAACTCCGCCGCCACTTCTCTCATTATATAGATGCTCTCGGACTCCAAATTGTCCAGGTATGATATTTTATAACCGTCGCTCATTTTAGCTGTCCTTTTTTTTCTTCATCACATTAAGCCGCAGGCGTACCTCCTGCCGCTAAAGCCTCACTTATTTTTATTCCTTTATTTCCGCTATAGCCCGTCTTATTTCACCATTAAAGCTTTTCAGCGTTTTATAGTGATTTTTCTTTATGTTTTCATAAATCCTCAGAGCCTGTTTTTCATCATAGAGGTGAGAGCTTTTATTTTTGTCTTCCAGCATATTTATCCATTCCTCTCCGTTTTCTATGGTTTTAGTTTTATAGGCTTCCTTTATTACCGGG
>PWMP01000150.1 GCA_003558145.1 Elusimicrobiota bacterium | reverse complement strand
GAAACACTCGGCCGGGTGAGTGTATTCGGAATTACTGTAGGAGTTGAACATTCCGCCAGCACTAATTTCGGCATGAATATAAATTATATATCAGGTATGGCTGGATATTACGAAACAGGAAACGACAGCCCGGTTATTTCCGCCGGATACGGATGGGGACTTGACTGGGGCCTTATTTACAAGGCTTCTCCGCTTATTAATATAGGTTTGACATTGCACAACGCACCCGCCTACATATACTGGGAAGAATGGAAAACTGACCGGTTGCCTATGCTTTTCAGAGCTGGGGGAGAGCTTAGGCTTAGCAGGCTGATGAGTTTTTCTGTTGTTTATGAAAGCAGTGAATTTAAGGACAAAAGAATAAAAAAAGGAGACCTAATCAGATTCGGAATAGAACAGAGACTGCACGAATCTATTGTATTAAGAGGAGGAATATACGGACGGGAAAAAGATTTTGATGACAGGTATTCTTTAGTATATAGCGCAGGGATAGGGTATATGCAGGACAGTTATGGTATAGATACTGCGTTTAAAAGATATTATCCCGACGGTTCTTCTTCATCCATGACGGACAGATATTCCGTATCGGGTGTGATACCTTTTTAGACTGCTTTGGTTACTTTTGAAGCTTTAAGGCAGCGGGTGCATACGTAAGCCCTTACTTTGGATCCGCCGCGCATGATTTTAATCTTTTGAAGATTGGATTTAAATTTACGCCGCGTTTTCCGGTTCGAGTTGCTTACCCGGTTGCCGGTCGCTGTTTTCTTGCTGCATATAATACATTGTTTGCTCATAATGGTAGTTATATATCAAAAAAATAAATATTTAGCAAATTTTAAATGGCTGTTAATTTAAAAAAAGAAGTACAATTTTTAAAAGGGGTAGGTCCGTCCCGCGCAAAAAATTTGCAGCAGCTTTCGATAATTACCGTAAAGGATCTTCTCACCCACATACCCTCAAGATATGAGGACCGCCGACGGGCAAAAGATGTAGCGCTTATCGAAAGCGGTGATACGGCTCTTGTTAAAGTAAAAGTCCTTTCTTCCGAATTAGTCAGGCTACGCAGCAGAAAATCGTTGATTAAAATTAAGACTGAAGACAAAACAGGCCTGCTGACCCTGGTTTTTTTTAACCAGCCGTACATGAAAGATACGCTTAAAGTTGGAGATACCATCTTTGTGCACGGCAGGTTTGAAAGAACCTACGGAGGGCTTCAGAGCTCTAATTTTACCTTTGAAAAAATAAACCGGGAAGGCGAGTCAAAAATACACGTAAACAGGATTGTCCCCATATATCCATTAACATCAGGGATATCGCAAAAATGGCTCAGGCGCCTTATATACGATACGCTTTTTTCGTTCAGCGGGGGTTTTTTTGAGTTTATACCGGAAAAGATAAGAATAAAGGAAGATCTCTATTTTATAAATAATGCCGTTAAAAAGGTTCATTTTCCAGTTGAGATGGCGGAATCCCGACGGGCTTTAAAAACGTTGATAACGGGAGAATTTCTTTTATATCAAACTGCCCTGGCTCTGAAAAAAATTAATGAAAAAAGAAAGCGCAAGTCCCATAGCTATAAAATTAAAAAAAATTTTCTGAAACCTTTCAGGGAAAAGCTTTCGTTTGAATTTACTTTGGACCAGAAAAAAGCAATAAACGAAATTTTTAAGGACATGTGCTCCCCCTGGCCAATGAGAAGGCTTTTACAGGGAGAGGTGGGAAGCGGAAAAACTGTTGTTGCGCTGTCAGCCCTTCTTCTTGCAGCGGAAAACGCCCATCAGGGGGCAGTGGTTGCCCCTACGGAAATACTTGCCGAACAGCACTACCTTACTTTTAAATCGTACGGTGAAAGTCTCGGGGTGAAATTTGCTCTTTTGACCGGGAGTACTTCCGGAAAAAAAAGGTCTTCAGTTCTTTCAGCTATTAAAAAAAGAGATGCTGATATCATAATCGGAACTCACGCGCTTTTTGAGGATGACGTAGATCTCACTTCGGTTAAAATTCTTGTCATAGATGAACAGCATCGTTTTGGAGTAAAACAAAAAGCAAAAATTCTTAAAAAAAATATACTTATGGACAGCCTTTCAATGAGCGCGACGCCTATTCCCCGTACAATGGCAATGTGCACATACGGGGATCTTGATATATCAACCATAAAAAAACTGCCCACTGACAGAAAAAAGCCGGTAACGGAATATGTAAATTCCCGGCGGGCATACCCATTTGCGATTGATCAGATAAAAAAAGGGAACAGAGTTTATATCGTACATCCGGTAATAGAAGAATCTGAAAAAACCGATTTCAAATCTGCTAAGGAAAGATACCATCAGCTTCGGCAAAAAGAGTTTAAAAATGTTCCCTGCGGCCTGCTGCACGGTAAAATGAAAAGCTCTGAAAAGGAAAAAGTCATGAGGGATTTTGCATCAGGAAAATACATGGTTCTTTTTACAACCACGGTTGTTGAGGTTGGGATAAACGTTCCTGAGGCTACCGTAATGATAATTGAAAACTTTGAGAGGTATGGACTTTCAACTCTTCATCAGCTAAGGGGAAGAATAGCAAGGAGTCACCGGCAGCCTTACTGTTTTCTTACCGGAAAAGCTAAAACAGAGATCGCAGCCAGGAGGCTTGAAATAATTCTTAACTCCTCGAATGGGTTTGAAATAGCAGAAGAGGACATGAAACTCAGGGGGAGCGGAGAGCTCTTCGGTACGAGGCAGCATGGGGAAGCAGAGTTTAAATACGGAGATCCTGTTAACAATATAAAAGAACTTAAAGCGGCCAGAAAATATGCCTTTGAAATAACCGAGCGGGACAGTAAGCTTGAACTGAAAGAGTATAAAGATCTTAAGAAGGCCCTGGAAAGCAAGTATGCCCGGCGTTTCCATCTTGCTGATGTAAGCTGAGTTTTGTACTTGGCCGGTTGAGTT
>PWMP01000016.1 GCA_003558145.1 Elusimicrobiota bacterium | reverse complement strand
CTCTTCCGATCTCAAAATGAGTAAAAATGCCGTTCCGGCAAAAATAATTACATCACTTGTGCTGCTTTGTGCAGCATCTGTTCTTCTTTTGTTCTTATTCAGTGACAGGTTTACATCTGTCCGCCGGGAGCTTTTCGGCAGGACAGCCATAGGGGAACCGGTTCTTGAAGTGACATTTCTGTATGTAGGCCAGGGCGATGCTGTTGTAATCAGGGAGCTTGGAGGCCGGGGGCGTGTTATGCTGATTGACACGGGGCCTAATGCTGCAGCAGAAGAGTTTGCCGCGGCTGTCCCTGTTAAGGGAAGCACAAGGGCGGCCACGGCTATAATTCCCTACCTGAAAGAAAAAGGCGTTGATAAAATAGATTATCTTGTCTTGACGCACAAACATGGCGACCATATAGGAGGGGCGCCTTATATATTAAGAAATTTTAAAGTAGGCACCGTATACGACAACGGTACAGATTATCCGTCGCCTTATACAGAGGAGTACCTGAGAGCTGTAAGGGAAACGGGGGTGAATTTCCGGGTTGCCCGCGCAGGTGAAACTCTTCCTTTCGGGGAGAACATAACAGCTCAGTTTATCGGACCTCTGCGGCGTTACCAGGGAACGCTTTACAGTGACGAAAACTGTAACTCAATCGTAACCCGTGTCGTGGCGGGAAAAATAAGCTTTCTTTTTGCGGGCGATATGGAAATCGCTGCGGAACTGGACCTGATGGCGTACGGGGACGACTTGCAAACGACAGTTATGATGGCTCCCCACCACGGGTCACACTCATCTTCCTCAAGGCCTTTTTTAAGTTATATCCGGCCTGAAGTTGCGGTTTTTTCTGCGGGCAGGAATAACCGTTACTCTCTTCCGGCTTATGAGATTATAAGGAGGTACGAAGATATGGGCGCGGCTGTTTACAGGACCGATATGGATGGTCACGTGAAAATTGTTACAGACGGCCGCAGTTACAGTGTAAGAACTCAGAAATAGGGGGATTGAATTTTGAAAAGTTTTTTTAATGTAAAGTATGCTTTAACTGTATTTTTTGCCGTTTTGGCGGCAGGCGCGGTTGTAGGAGGGAACTTCTATTATTACATTTATAATTTTGTGGGATACCATTTAACAGGCTTTCCAGGCCGCGAAAGTATACTTGAAGGAATGAACCAGATCCTTTATTCGCAGATTGTGGTTCTGATTGTTGTAGGGGCAGGTATTTCAGTAATTGCTTCGCTGCAGCTATCCCGCAGTGAATCAAAAAATTCAAAAATCTCCGGCCGGGCCAGCGGCCTGCGCGGGGACTGATACAGGAATATAGCCAGCCGTAAAAAACCCTGTTATAGGGTTTTATCTGAATTAGATAAATGAATAAGGCGTTTGTTCCCGCAGGGAAAAGCGGGGTTGTAAAAATATGTATTTTTTTAATCTTCACTGCTGCAGCCGGGCAGTTGAGAGTTTTTTATCTTGAGGGAAAGTTCCCTTTTAGTACCGAACAGGCAGCAGGTGCAGAACAAAAAATATATAAAATTAAAACTGTTCTACCGGAATGTCCCGGCAAAGACAAAGCCGATACCGTTTCCGTAGATACTGAACACAGAAAAGGTTTTTTATCGCGCCTGGGAATAGGCAAAGCCCCGCCGGTTACTTATATTATCCCTCCGGCTGAGAAAGAAGCTGAAATTGAAATTCTGAGAATAAATAAATGAACAATGCTTTTCCCGGTAAGATAAGAGGAAGGCCGGTTCCTCTCGGACTTCCCTTAATTGCGGCCTGCGCGGGAATAATTGTTTCACTTTATATTGAAATCTCCTTTTTTTGGATTTTTGGAGCGTTGTTTTCCGCGCTTTTTGCATTTTTTTCTATAAGAAGCCCAAAGCGTTCATTACAGGTGGCGGTATGTGTTTTCTTAACAGTTTTTTTTATTTTCGGGTTCCGACATTCATCCCGCAGAAAAATTTCCAAAGACTCTATCACATACCTGGTGCCTGCAGACGGGGTCCTTACCGGACGGAGCGGATATTCTCTCCGAAGGATTACGGTAAAAGCGGAAAAATTCAGCTCGGACGGAATAACGTGGGAAACTTCCGGGAAGGTAGCCGTTTATTATGACGGGACGCATCCGGCTCCCGGCTCGCGTGTAAAAATAAGGGGCAGTTTTTATGAGACATTGTTTCCTGTCAATCCGGGGCAGTTTGATTACGGGGCCTATCTTGCGCATGAAGGCATTTTTGCTACAGCCCGCGCCGACGAAATAGTTATTCTTAAAGAAAGTTTTCCCGGCAGCATTATAGGAAAGATAAGATCGCGCACCTCCGCCCTTATAGAAAAGTATTTTGATCCTCCCTATTCGCAGGTTCTTCTTTCTATGTTTCTCGGAGATCCCTCAAGAATGCCGGGAGAAATACTGCAGGACTTCCGAAATGCCGGAATAACTCACATACTGGCTGTTTCCGGTCTTCACGCGGGACTGGTTCTTTTTATTTTTTATTATTTATTTTCTTCGCCGGGTATTTCCCGTCGCAAGGCGCTTATTATTTCATTGGCGTTTATGTGGATTTTTGTTTTTGTGTCAGGGGCCCGTCCTTCGGCCCTGCGCGCCGCGGTAATGATGAGTTTTGCCTCTGCCGGATATATACTGGGAGGAAGGGGGAACATTTTTAACGGCCTGGCAGCGGCCGGGCTGTTTATATTGTTTTCAAAGCCCGGGCTTTTGTTTACAAGCGGTTTTCAACTATCGTTTCTTGCCGTTTTCGGAATTATATATCTGGGCCCGGTATTTAGCAGGTATATGGGGAAAGCGCTTGGCGTTTCAACCGCGGCGGTTGTTTTCATCCTTCCCGTGTTGGCGCACAGTTTTAATTACGTACCTTTTGCGGCGCCTGTTGTTAATATAGCCGTTATACCCCTGGCATCCCTGTCAATGGCATGCATTTTTGTTTTTTTGTTTATAAGTCCCGTTTTTCCGTCTGCGGCAGTTGTCTATGCGCGGGCTGCGGAAGTATTCACGGGAGGAATTATCGGACTAGCTTCTTTTGTATCATCCAGCGGTTTTGCCGGTGCAGTATCACCCTCTCCTCCGCCCGCTGTACTGATAGGGATTTATATTATACTTGCAGGTGCCGGCATGCTGAACGCGAAAAGACGGGCAGCAACTATTTTTATAGGAGCGGCAGTTTCAATTTCTGCAATTGCCTTCGTTAATTTTTATCCCCTCAGCTATATTGCCGCAGTCAGCGGTGAGGACTCTCCCTCTTTCCTTGTAAAGGCGGGAAGAGGGCGGCCGGTTCTTTTTGCAGGAAAAGGGCGCGTGAATGTATCTGATACCCTGAATTTAATACGCAGCAAAGGATATCCCGGGATAGATGACATATATATAGTGCATCCTCCATTTTCAGGCCTGGAGACTGTTTCCCGGCTGGCTATTGAGTCGGAAAGCCGGAGAATTTTTTATCCGGGAAAAGTGGGAAGCCCTCTTATGTGGCATGACTTTGTTTCGGAAGTAGGAGTGGATAAAATTAGAAAGGCGAAAGCAGGTAAAACGGTCAGTTACAATAGCTGGCAGTTTGAATTTACTGAACCTTACAGGAAATACCTTGATATAAGGGATAATTACATGCAGGGCATAATAAGAGGAAGAAAAAGCATTTTTATTTATGCCGGAGGTGAAATCCCGGATGAACAATTTGATGCTGTTATAGTTATGGACCCTTACAGGCCTGCCTGGGACAAGCTGAAAAGAATTTCTTCTCTTATCATTTATTCCGGAGAAGACTGTCCGGAAGAAGGGATAAACGCTTCCGAAAAGGGGTTTTTCCTGAGGCTTTGACTTATGAAGTCAGATATCTATATGCTAATCTCTATTAGAGAGCCCAGGTATTTTTCAATTTTAGACTGAAGCCCCCGCTGGCTGAACGGCTGCTGGATAAATTCCTGCACGTCCATTTTTATCATTTCTTTCTGTTCGGCTGTAAGTTTCATTGCGGTTGCCATTATTATTGGGATATTTTTAGTTTTAGGCATTGATTTAAGTTTTCTTGCCGGTAATTCCCCGGGCATCCCCGGCATTCTGTTGTCAAGAATTATAAGACCCGGATTAATTTTTACTGCCTGGTCCAGGCCGGTATGGCCGTCACCCACTTCATAGATATGAATATCCCTGAATCTCTCTAAAAAATGGCGGTACAGTTTACGGGTTGAGTTGTCGTCCTAGATAATAAGTATTTTTCTTACTCGCCGGAATCCAGGGAAATCTCAGCTAGAGGGCCTAAATATTTTTCCAGGGTACTCTGAAAAAGCCAGGGGCTGAAGGGATGCTGTATAAATTCGTTCACATCGAGCTTAATGAGGTCAATTTGCCTTTTGTCAAGCGCCATGGCGGTTATCATCACTACAGGAATCGAGGAGGTAGAAGGTTCGGCTTTTAGTTTCTTTGCAGCCTGTTCACCCGAGAGGTTAGGCATTCTGTTGTCAAGGACTATAAGGTCGGGCAGTATTTTTTTTGCTGTTTCAAAGCCGGCTTCTCCGTCGGATTCTTCATACAGCTCCAGGTTTTTGAACCTGTCCAGAAAATCCCTGTAAATCTGTTTTGCCGAAGGGTCATCTTCAACAATAAGTATTTTTTTCATAGCTTAAATATAGCATATATTTTATGGTGCTGTCAAAAATGAAATTTCACTGTTGAATCGGTATGGAAAAATAATATAATAAAGCCATGATCAGCCCTGTAAAAGTATTCAAGTTGGGCGGAGCTGCGCTGGAAAGTGTTTCCGTTATTTCCGGTATCATAAATGCCGTTAAAGAAAGCATAAGTTCTGGAAACTGCCTTTTTATCCACGGAGGAGGCGGTGAAATTACCCGCTGCCTGAACAAGTTTGGGATAAAAGCTTCTTTCGCGGCCGGCCAGCGCATAACAGACGCTGAAGCGGTCAAGGTCGTTGAAATGGTTCTTAGCGGCCGGATAAACAAGCTGATTGTCAGTACGCTGAATTCTGCCGGCTTTAAATCTGCCGGGATAAGCGGCCGCGACGGTGGATTCTCAACGGCTGAAATCCTGGACGATAAGCTTGGATATGTCGGCGAAATTACAAAAGTTGATATAACTCTTACTGATGCTCTTATGAAGAATAACTTTATTCCTGTATTAAGCCCTGTCAGTGAAAGCCCTTCAGGCGTTGTGCTGAATGTAAATGCTGACTTTTTTGCGGCAGCCGCCGCTGCGGCTTATAAGGCGGAAGAACTTAATATAATAACCTCAACCGGAGGAGTGCTTGATGAGGGAAAACTACTTTCCCGGATAAAAGTATCCGATGTGGAATCTGTTATAAGGAGTGGTATTGTTTCCGAAGGAATGATTCCGAAACTTATTGCCTCAAAAAAGGCCATTGAGGGTGGAGTTAAAAGAGTAAACATGATTGATTTTAAAGGTAAAAAAGGAACAGTGATTATATGAGCGGACTTCTTGAAGTATACAAAAAGTTTGACCTTGACGTAGCCCGCGCCGAGGGGAAGTATATATATTCAAAGGATGGCAAAAAGTATCTGGACCTTTTTTCAGGTATATCGGTAAATGTGCTTGGCCACCGTCCTTGTTCCGTTATAAAAAGCGTGAAGGAAACCATGGAAAAATACCTTCATCTCAGCAATCTTTTCAAAGAGGAAAAGCAGGAAAAACTTGCAGAAATTCTGGTTGAGCGGACTTTTCCGGGAAAGGTATTTTTTGTAAATTCCGGAGCCGAAGCCGTTGAATGCGCAATAAAATCGGCCAGGAAATATTTTAACGGGGACAAATACGAAGTCATATCTTTTAAAAATTCTTTTCACGGACGGACTCTTGCGGCGCTGGCTGCCACCGGACAGGAAAAGTTTTCAAAAGGCCTTGGGCCAATGCCGGAAGGTTTTATTCACGCTGATTATAATTTTCTCGCTTCTGCCGAAGAAAAAATAAATTATAAAACCTGCGCGATACTTGTAGAAGTTATACAGGGTGAAGGCGGAGTAAATATTGCCGATAAAGATTTTATACAGGGCTTACGCAAAATATGTTCGGAAAAAGGAATATTTCTTATAATAGACGAGATACAAACAGGTATGGGGCGGACCGGCAGTTTTATGGGTTATGAGCATTACGGCATTAAACCGGATATAGCGGTCATGGGTAAAGCCCTTGGCGGCGGTCTGCCTCTTTCGGCTGTTATTCTTAATGAAGAAGTATCATCAAGTCTTAAACCCGGAGACCACGGTTCCACTTTCGGGGGCAATCCGGTTTCCTGCGCGGCGGGTCTTGCGGCCGTTAATGCAATCGACGAAGAAATGCTTAAAAGTATAAAGAAATCCGGCAAAGCCCTTGTTAAAGTTTTTAAAGATTTGCAAAAAGAAACATCCTCAATAAGAGAAGTCCGCGGACGTGGGCTTATGATTGGCGTTGAACTGGATTTTGAAGCCGGAGAACTGGTAAAGTTTCTTTTTGATAAGGGTATAATAACAAACTGTACTGCCGAAAAAGTACTTAGGTTGCTGCCTCCGTACACCGTAATGCAGCAGGATATTGAAAAGGTTGCCTTGGAAACCGGCAAATATCTTAAGGAGAAACTATAAAATGAAAATAGTATTAGCTTATTCGGGAGGGCTTGATACGACATGTATAATCCCCTACCTGAAGGAAAAATACGATGCTGAAGTAATAGCATTTTGCGCCCTTCTGGGTGTATCTGAAGACGAGGACGTTTTAAAGGGGAGGGCCCGGAAAGCAGGGGCCTCCGGATTTTATTTCCTGGATCTGAGACAGGAATTTGTTAAAAATTTTTGCTTTCCTGCCCTGAGAACCGGCGCCGTATACGAAAATGGTTATCTACTGGCTACTGCCCTGGCCCGGCCTCTGATAGCCCGGGAGATGATAAGGATTGCATCCGAGACCGGGGCCGACGCCATATCTCACGGATGTACGGGAAAGGGAAATGACCAGGTGCGTTTTGAACTGGCTGCGGCATCCCTGATGCCTTCGCTGAAAGTTATAGCCCCGGTCAGGGAATGGGATTTAAATTCCCGTGAAAAGGAGATAGACTATCTTAAAGAAAAAGGACTTACCATAGAAGATAAAGGCGCCGGAAAATATTCCATAGACAGAAATCTCTGGGGAATAAGCGTAGAATGCGGAGAACTGGAGGATCCCTGGAGAGAACCTCCGTTGGATTCTTATATAACAGTATCTCCCCCGGAAAAAACTCCTTTCGAACCGGAAGAAGTGACTATAGGGTTTACCTCGGGCGATCCGGTGTCTGTTAACGGTTCTAAAATGGAAGAAGTGGAGCTTGTAGAAGAACTGAACTCCCTGGGCTCCCTTCACGGTGTAGGCAGAATAGATATGGTTGAAAACCGCGTGGTTGGAATTAAATCCAGGGAAGTTTATGAATCTCCGGGCGCCACGATACTTTTTCGCGCGCTGCGTGTTATTGAGACCCTTGTTCTTGAAAGAGACCTGCTGAAGGAAAAAGTAAAGCTTTCGGGTGAATATGCAAGAGCAGTCTATGACGGTAAATGGTTTTCCCCTTTAAGAGAAAGCATTCAGAGTTTTGCGGATGCTACCCGTGACAGGCTTAGCGGAGAAGTGAGGCTCAAGCTTCATAATTCTTCGGTCAGGGTTACGGGGTGCCGTTCGGATTTTTCTATGTATTCGGAAAAACTCGCCACCTATACGGAGGCCGATGAATTTTCCCATGAAGCTGCCGAAGGCTTTATCAAGCTCTGGGGACTTCCGCTCAGGGTGTGGAAGGAAAAGGAAGGAAAATAGTGGTTCTAAGAAAAGGACGGCTCACAAAAGAATTAAACGAAGAGGTAAGGCGTTTTACGTCCTCGCTTGAAAATGACCTTTTCCTGGCTCCTTATGACATACGTCAGAGTATCGCGCATACTCATGCGCTTGAAAAAGCAGGCGTAATAAGCGCTTCCGATTCAAAAAAGCTGGTTTCCGGGCTTAAAAAAATAAAAATAAAAATAGAAAAAAATCCTGCATTTCTGTCTTCCGGTGCCGATGATATACATATGGCTATAGAAGAAAAACTAGGTAAAATAGGAGAAAAACTGCATGCCGGCCGCAGCCGCAATGACCAGGTTGCCTGTGATATGAGGATGTATGTAAGGGACTCTGCCTCAGAACTGGAGGCGGAAATAGAAAAACTGCAGAGAGCCATTAAGGTAGCCGATATATCGGCAGGCGGAGAAAAAGCTCTTATACCTGTATATACGCATATGCAGAGAGCTCAGGCTGTTACTCTTTCTACACACCTGGGAGTATACAGAGCCTGGCTCCAGAGGGACCGCCAGCGTCTGGCCCAGCTCAGACAAAGAGCCAACAGGCTCCCGCTGGGTTCAGGAGCTTCCGCCGGTACGGGGATTAAGCTTGACCTGGAAATGATAGCATCTGAGCTGGGTTTTGAAGGTATAATAGAAAATCCCATAGATGCCGTATCCTCAAGGGATTATATACAGGAGTTTTCCTGTGTAATATCTATTTTTGCAATACATCTTTCAAGGATGGCTGAAGATCTTATTATTTTTTCAACCAGTGAGTTTGACTTTATTACTCTTTCCGAAGAAATTTCTGAAACTTCATCCATAATGCCCCAAAAGAAAAATCCGGACTGCCTGGAACTTGTACGTTCCGCATCGTCCCGGCTGTGCGGTATATCTTCGGGACTTATGACTCTTATGAAAGGCCTGCCGCTTTCTTACAACAGGGATATGCAGGATGATAAACAGATATATCCGGCATCCAGGCTGGCCTGTACCCTTGCCCGGGTAGTGGCAACCGTAATAAAGAATGTTGAATTCAACACCGGGAGCATGGAAAAGGCCGCGCGCGAAGGTTTTACGGATGCTGCGGACTTTGCCGAATATCTTACACTGAAAAAGGGTGTTGATTTCAGGCAGGCGCACAGGCTTACGGGACTTCTTGTCCTCGATGGAATAAAAAAAGGATACAGGGCTATAGCTCATTTTTCAATTAATGAAATTAAAAAAGCTGTACCTGAAGCGGATGAAGACCTTTATGATTTTATGAGGCCCGAAAACGCCGTGCAGAGGCGCCTCGGGAAAAAGAAAGAAGAGAGCAATGAATAAAAAGAATAATTCTCTTTGTTACGAAGGGGGAATTCTCCATATGGACGAAGTCAGCCTTGAAAGCCTGGCCCGTGAATTCTCAACTCCTCTGTATGTTTACAGCGCCAGGCAGATAAAAAATAACTTTCTTGAATATATGCGGGCTTTTGAAGATATGAATGTGCTGATATGTTATGCCCTTAAAGCGAATTATAACGGGCATATACTTAAAATGATATCTTCTATGGGAGGCGGAGCGGATGTGGTTTCGGGGGGAGAACTTTATATGGCTCTGAGAGCGGGAATAAACCCGGAAAAAATAGTATTTGCCGGGGTCGGAAAAACCCGTGATGAAATTAAAGAAGCAGTTAACAGGGGAATCTGTTTCCTGAACATAGAAAGCGCCCAGGAACTTGAAGTCATTGAGGAAATTGCCTCCAACTCAGAAAAAGCTGCCAGGATTTCCTTCAGGATAAACCCGGATATAGACCCCCAGACCCATCCTTCCATATCTACGGGCCTTAAAGAAAATAAATTCGGCATATTCCCGGACGAAGCTATGGAACTTTACCGCCGTGCGGCAAAAATGAAAAACGTAGAAATAAAGGGTGTCCATGTTCATGTCGGGTCTCAGATAACGAGTTCCGGACCTATACTGGAAGCGGCTCGGGAGGCATGTGTTTTTACCGATAAACTTAAGTCCGAAGGAATAGAAATCAGCTATGTAGACATAGGGGGAGGGCTTGGAATTAACTATGAAGGAGCAAACCCTCCTTCGCCGGCACAGCTTGCCGAAGAGATCGGAAGAGTTTTTAAAGGAAGAAAAGAAACCCTTGTTCTTGAACCGGGTCGCTCTATTGTGGGAGAAGCAGGCGTTCTTTTAACAGAAATTAATTACGTAAAGAAAGTTCCCGGTAAAAATTTTGTTATAGTTGATGCAGGATTTAATGATCTTGTAAGGCCTTCGATGTACGGTTCGTATCACAGGATTATTCCCGTTGAAAAAGGCGGTGAAAAAATAGTCGCTGATGTTGTAGGCCCGGTGTGTGAATCTTCGGATTTTCTTGCCGAGTCCAGGGAAGTTGAAGGTATAAAGAAAGGGAATATCCTGGCGGTTATGGAAGCCGGAGCCTACGGTTTTTCAATGGCGTCAAATTATAATTCAAGGACCAGGCCCGCGGAAGTTGTAATAGATGACGGCCGCGGCACTCTTATAAGAAGAAGAGAAACACCGGAAGATCTTGTGGATACGGAGGTGTAAGATTACTGAATTTGTAAAAACAGAGAGCGCGGGAAACGATTTCGTACTTTTTGACCGGACATCATCCGGCCGGAAGCCTGTAAGGTGGAAAAACTTAGTCCCTGCGATATGCTCCCGCCGCAGGGGGGTCGGAGCGGACGGTGTGCTTGTTCTTGAAAAAGAAAAAGCTATGAATTTCAGGATGAGAATTTTTAATCCTGACGGAAGCGAAGTTGAAATGTGTGGAAACGGAGCCCGCTGCTGTGCTCTTTATTATTTTAAAAAGACCGGAAAAAACAAGTTGAAATTTCAGACAGGAGCCGGTGCTATGCAGGCTGAACAGGGCAGGGGGGCAAGCATAAGGCTGCTGATGCCGAACCCGGCCGGAATGCATCTTGATATGGTGGTGAATCTTGGGGATACTGAAATAAGCGGGTCTTTTATAAATACAGGTGTTCCTCATTTTGTTGTTGAGACTGACAGCGTAGATTCCATAGATGTGATAGATATTGGAAGAAAGATACGACATAACAGCGAGTTTGCCCCCGGGGGGACTAATGCTAATTTCGTAAGCATAACAGGAAAGTCTTCCCTGCGGGTCAGAACCTATGAAAGGGGCGTGGAAGACGAAACGCTGGCCTGCGGTACAGGTGTTGTGGCTTCAGCCGTAGTACAGGCTCTAAGAAAAAAAGTGACTCCGCCCGTAACGGTGCTTACGGAAGGGGGTTCTTTTATGAAAGTTTACTTTGGCACCGGTGAAGATGCGGATTTGATTTCACGCGTCTATAATGTAAAATTAGAAGGAAAGGCCAGGGAAGTTTTCAGGGGAACCCTGAAGCTTTCAAAGATAAAAACCTCCTCATGAGGTTTTATACTAACGGAGGATAAAATAATGTTAAAGGGATCTTGTGTTGCTATTGTAACCCCGTTTAAAGATAATAATGTGGATTACGATGCTTTTGAAAATCTGATTGAATGGCATATATCGGAAGGTACTGAATGCATAGTACCCTGCGGCTGTACAGGCGAAGCCGCGACCCTTGCGGGTGAAGAGCACAGAAAACTGATTAAAACGACAGTTAAAAAAGTTAACGGAAGGGTAAAAGTAATGGCGGGGACCGGTTCCAACTCAACCGAAGAAGCGATAGAACTTACTTCCTTTGCAAAAAAATCCGGCGCGGATGCTGCTCTTATAATCACCCCTTACTACAATAAGCCCACGCAGGAGGGACTTTACAGGCATTATAAAAAAATATCTCAGGAAGTAGATATCCCGATATGCCTTTACAATGTTCCATCCAGGACCGGAGTTAATATGGCTCCGGAAACTGTCGCTCGCCTTTCGGAAATAAAAAATATAGTTG
>PWMP01000033.1 GCA_003558145.1 Elusimicrobiota bacterium | reverse complement strand
CATATCCAGTATAGTCCTGGAATCAACCCCGCTTAAAACATTAAACGCTATCCTTGCCGGAAGGTTAGCTTTTATAAGCCCCGTTATTACGTCAACGGAAGGCCTTTGGGTTGCCAATACCAGGTGGATTCCGACTGCGCGCGACATCTGTGCCAGTCGAACAATTGAACGTTCGACTTTGTCTCTGGCAAGAGCCATAAGATCGGCAAGCTCATCTATTATTACAACCAGCCTGGGCATCTTGCTCACTACTGAATCAAGCCGGTTGTAACTATCTATATCGGACACGTTGTTTTCGGCCAGGCGGTCATAGCGGCTGTCCATTTCGACTGTCAGGTTAGCAAGTATTTCCGCACCCTGGCGGCTTTCGCATACTACATCTTCGGCAAGGTGGGGAATCCCCCGGTACACAGGCAATTCAACCCTCTTCGGATCTATCAGAAAAAGCCGAACATCTTCGGGAGAAAGCTTAAAAAGAATACTATTTATTATTGTATGTATGGCCACGCTTTTACCCGAACCGGTGGCTCCTGCAAGCAAAAGGTGCGGCATGGATGCAAGGTCCGCCACCACATTTTCTCCGCTTACCGACTTTCCTATACAGTATGGTATGGCTGCCGATGTGGCGGTATACTGGCTGGATTGCACCATTGATTTCATATACACTATTTCCTGCTCAATGGCGGGGACTTCAACACCTACTGCCGACTTGCCCGGTATCGGAGTCAGCATTCGGACGGTTTTTGCCTTCAGGGCCATTGCTATGTTGGAAGCAAGGTTTCTTATTTTGGAAAGTTTTATCCCCGGCGGAATTTCTATTTCATACCTGGTAATTGAAGGCCCAATTTCAACTGCTGCGATCTCTGCCTCAATTTCAAAAGTTTTAAGCACATCTATAAGGCGCCCTCCCCTTTCCATTTCTTCCTCCGAACTTGATGACGAAGGTTTAGGGTCTTTTAAAAGTGAAACGGGAACGCGGTAATCAGATTTTTTTGGAGGGGTCCCGGCAGAAACCGAAGGTTTTTTTTCATCTTCGGCTTTTTCTTTCTTTTTTATTTCTTTTTTTTGCGGTTTTTCTTTCTTTTTATCAGGCAAAGATGTCTTAGGGACTGCTTTTGGCGGTTTAACAGCAGTCTCAGATCCCTTTTTAGAATTGTTTACTCTGGCTGCAGCAGAAGTAAAAAAGGACTTTATACTACTGTACAGTATAAGTAAAAATGCTTTAAGGGAACCGAAAACGGCAAGAGCAACACGGCGCACGGAGACATCGGCAAGAAGCACAGTTGAAGCGGCAAGCAGAGCTATTGAAATAATGTATGTACCGGTAGTCCCGAGAATATGCGTGAGCATTCCGTCTGTAACAAAGTGGCCCATCGCACCGCCGCCGCCGGCAGTTGTTTCCGGGCCGGGGGCAACTAAATGAAGAAAAACTGTTCCGCCCACAAGAAGTGAAATAAAGCCCCAGAAAAAAGCATATTTAAAGGGCAAATCCTTATGTGCAAACTGGTTCAGGGCCCACCACAAAAGAAAAAGCGGCAGCAGGTAGCTGATATAGCCTATTGCCATATAAAGGGATTCGGTAAATGCCTGGGCTACACCAATATTAACATCAAGTAAACCCAGAAGAAGAAGTATCCCCGCTGCCGCAAGAGCTATTCCCTTTATGTCTTTAAGACGCCGGGAGCGCTTCCGGGCAGTTTTTTTATCAGGGTTCATTTATTATTAATTATCCAGAGATAAACGCCGTCCCTCTTAATTTCTGCGTTTTCTTCCTTCACAAGCCATCCGGAAGCCATCAGAAGATCCGTCCCGGTACATCCAAGATGAAGCTTAAGGTCGCTAAGGCGGGCTTTTTCGTTAACGCTCAGAAACTTTTTGACTCTCTCAGCCAGTTCGCGAATATCCACTGCTTCCATTGCTTAGAGTAATTCTACCTCAAAGAGAGGTTCCCCTACTTTAATAGCAGAACCGTTTTTAGCAATTACTTTTTTAATAAAACAGTGTCTCTCAACCTGCACTTCGTTCATAAGCTTCATTGCCTATATTATACATACGGTTGCGCCTTGATTAATATCCGAGCCTTCTTCTACGAAGTTTGCTACTCCCGGCGACGGAGCTCTGTAAAAAATACCGTTCATAGGAGACCTTATATAATCACCTGTATCTTCTTCGATATTTTCTTCCTCCTGAAGCGGCGCGGAAGCAGAAGGAATTAAGGTTCCTGCGGGAGGATACAGCCCTGTC
Organism: Elusimicrobiota bacterium; assembly: GCA_003558145.1. Taxonomy (GTDB): domain Bacteria; phylum CG03; class SLGR01; order SLGR01; family PWQF01; genus PWMP01. Next base: position 714 of record PWMP01000033.1, on the reverse strand, counting down.
CTTCTTTGAAGATTGAGGCAAAAACCGCTGTCATCTTCAAGCTCAACCTCATAGAGCTTCTCTTTTTTCATGAGGGCGTGCAGTTTTTTTACTGTTTCCTTAAGTTTTTTTGCACTGCTACCTGTTGTCTGTTTTCTTTTAGCCATTGTCTTTATTATGTTCTTCTTGTTCCTGTTCCCTTTCCTCGGGAGACATTGCCTGAAGACGGCTGAGATTAATCCTTCCGCGCTCATCAATTTCTATGCACTTAACCCTGACTTCGTCTCCCTGCTCGAGTATATCCTCAACTTTAGCTACCCTGTACGGAGCAAGCTCGGAAATGTGAACAAGACCGTCCTGTCCCGGAAGAATCTCTACAAAAACCCCGAAATTCATTATGTTTTTTACTTTCCCCACATATATTTGTCCGGGTTTCGCTTCATCAGTATATCCCTTTACCTGCCTTACAGCCTCGTCCATTGCTTCTTTGCTAACGGCGCTTACAGCAACGGTTCCGTCATCATCTATATCTATGTCGGCTCCGGTTTCTTCCTGAATTTTCTTTATATTTTTACCTCCGGGGCCTATCAGGCTTCCTATCTTTTCCGGGTTTATCTTCACGACCGTTATACCGGGCGCATGGGGTGATATTTCCGCCCTGGCCTCTGCTATTTCCTTTTTCATTTCTTCAAGGGTGCCCAGGCGCGCTTTTTTGGCCTTTTCAAGCGCTTCATT
>PWMP01000018.1 GCA_003558145.1 Elusimicrobiota bacterium | reverse complement strand
GAGTTGGAACTTCTGGTAACCAAGGGAAAAATATCGTACAACTCCACATCCGAAAAAATAGTTAATACAACTATTAATTATATAGAAGAGAATTTCAGCAAAAAAATATACCTTGAAGAAATTGCACAACAGCTACATGTAAGCCAATCTTATCTAAGCAGGGTTTTCAGCGAAGAGACAGGTTTTACAATATCGGACTATATAAAAAAGCTTCGCTTGGAAAAAGCAACGAATTTTCTAAAAAATACCGATAAGCCGATTAAGGGAGTTTCCCATGAAATTGGATATAAGGATTTGCCCTATTTCTATAAAATTTTCAAAAAACGCTATGAAATAACGCCCAAGGCGTTTCGGGAAACGTATAGGAAAAGCGGGGATGGTTAAAAATAGTACAATAAATCAATAAGATTTACAATTGACACATTAAAAAGATTGTTGTACAATTTTTACACAGGCATTAACAGTATGAATGAGGAGCAGTTACACTGGAAAACATAAAATGAATATTAAAAATTTGTTTTTTATGAACTCTTTTAAACAGCAAAAAATATTTATAAACACATTAAAAACTGTCTTAGGCCTAAAAGAATCTTGTCTTATACGTTTAAAAATATTTATATTATTTCTTATATTTGGTGTAGGGCTTAATTTTGTATTTGCCCAACCATCTGAAATAAATTCAATAGAAGACCTTGATGCTATAAGAAACGGACTTGCCGGCAGTTATATACTTATGACAAACCTGGACTTTAATAACCCGGATTCTTATGATGACCCGACGAGCTCTATCGCTTATACCACAGGCGACGGCTGGGAGCCGATTGGAACATTCACAGGAAATTTTGAAGACAACGGTTATAAAATCATTAACCTATGTATAGATAGAGATGCTACATGAGATTGGCCTCTTCAGTAGAATAAGGAGGGAATTGACTCTTTGAACCACCTAACTACGGGTTTTAGCGTAGAAGTACTTTGATATAGTATTTGATTACGGTTTTGCCTCATTTGAAGATATGGGATTGACACATAGACTGTCTATTGGATACAAGCTTAGTATGTGAAAGGAGATATAGAGTAAAATGATTAATTCAATATTTGAAGTAAAGGATTATAACAGCGCAAAGGAATTTGCAAGTTTTCTACCTGCTATTTCAGGCAAGTGGGGAAAACCAATGTGGGTTTTCTATACCAACAGGGGGCAGGCTATTTCAAGTTTTGGCGTCAGAGATAAGGATGGGGCTGCCCTGGAATTCGTTCCGGCCAATAAAGCCTACAGGCAGACTTCTCTGCAGAGTTTCAGAACGTTTTATAAAATTAACGGGGACTTTTACGAACCTTTTAGAAAACAAATTGAAAATAAAAAGATATGCCAGAAAATGTATGTGGAACCGGACAAAGTTGAAATTTATGATAAAAACGCTGAAAAAGATATTGAAAGTTCAATTACATATTTTACTCTTCCCCAGGAAAAATTTCCAGCGCTTATGAGAAAACTGAATATAAAAAATACTTCACGTAAGATAATTGACTTACAGTGCATTGACGGGCTTCCTCTGATAGCTCCTTACGGAACGTCAAATGTAATGCTGAAAAATGTGAGCAGGCTTGTGGAAGGTTGGTTTGACGGCGTATTTTTTACTCCCGAAAATAGTGTACCGGTATATAAACTCCCTGTAGAGCCCCAAGATAATCCGGAAGTTAAGAAAATAAAAGCGGCGCATTTTTATACCGGTTTTCTAAATGGGAAAAATAAAAAAATCAAATACATTGTTGATCCCGATCCGGTTTTCGGCACAAATCATGACTTTTTGATTCCTGAAAGGTTTATAAAAAGCAGAAAGTTTTCTAGCAACGGATACCTGAGAAGTAAGAATAAAACTCCGTCTGCTTTGGGATATTTTTCTGCCCGCATAAAACCCGGTGAGACTATAGAATATTATTCAGCGGTGGGACACGCGTATAATTATGAGGATATAGATGAATACGTTTCCCGTATAACAAGTAAAAAATACTTTGAAAAGAAACAAGCGGAAAATTTTGATATCATAAAAGAAATAACAGAGGACATAACGACAGTTTCTGCCTGTGAAGACCTGGATAATTACACGCGTCAGAATTACCTTGATAACGTATTAAGGGGCGGCTACCCAATGTTTCTTGGTAAAAAATCTCCTAAGCTTTGTTATATATATCATAGGATTCACGGTGATATGGAAAGAGAATACAATGATTTTGTTATACTTCCGGAATATTTTTCTCAAGGAACCGGAAATTTCAGGGATATAAATCAGAATCGCAGGAACGATGTATTTTTTCATCCCGAAATAGGAGACAGGATAATAAAAACATTTGTAAATCTTATTCAGCTTGATGGGTTCAATCCTTTAAAAGTAACAGGAACATATCTTAAAGCCGTTAAATCTGAGCCTGTTGCTGCGCTTTTCAAAAACGGTAGGGATAAAATAAAGAGTTTTATAAAAACTCCCTTTTCCATAGGGGCGTTCTTTAATTTTATTGAAGAAAAAAAATTAAAGTCCAGGTTCACTTATAAAGATATCCTTGATGTGGTAATTGAAAATACAGAAAAAAGCGAAAATGCGAAGCCTCATGAAGGTTTTTGGTCTGACCATTGGACATATAATATTGATTTGATTGAAAGCTATCTTGCATTATACCCGGAAAATAAAGAAAACCTTATTTTTGATAAAAAAGATTTTGTTTTCTACGATAATCCGCAAACGGTGAAACCGAGAAGCGAAAAACATGTTCTTTTTGATGGAAGTCCGCGTCAGCTTAATTCTGTAATAACGAATTCGGATAAAGAAAAATTAATTAGCTCAAGAAAAAATCATCCGCATACGGTGCGTAACAAGTTTGGCAAAGGTAATATCTACAAAACAACACTTATATGCAAGCTGCTCAGCCTTATTTCAAATAAGTATGCGTCTCTAGATCCCTACGGTATCGGTGTTGAAATGGAATCAGACAAGCCAAATTGGTGCGACGCGCTTAACGGCCTTCCCGGACTTTTTGGGTCTTCTGCAGTTGAAACATATGAATTAAAAAGGTTGATAGAGTTTTTGCTAGGATGTCTTGAGATAAGTTCTGAAGGAAGGGATATTAAACTACCGGAAGAGATATATCGTCTCCTTACTAAGCTTGATAAATTAACGGACAGTTGCGAAAAAGATTTTGATTTTTGGGAAAAAACTCACGATGCAAAAGAACTATACCGAAGAAAAACCCTTTTCGGTATTTCCGGAGAAGAAAGGATAATAAAAGCTCGAAAACTTAAACAAATTCTTGAAAAATTTCTTACTAAGGTAAATAAAGGGCTTTCCCTTGCAAGAGACAGAAAGACAGGCGTGGCATCCGCTAATTTTCAATATGTTCCGACAAATTACAAAATTATAAAGAAAAACAGAAAACCTAAGCAAAATGAAAAAGGATATCCCTGCATAAAAATCAGTGGGTTTAAAAGAAAGAATCTCCCGCTTTTCCTGCAGGGTCCCGTTCATTATATGCGAGTTAACAAAAGCAGACAACAGACGCTCAGTATGCATAATAAAGTTATGGATAGCGGACTGTATGATAAAAAACTTAAAATGCTGAAAGTTAACGAACATATAGATGGTGTGGATATAAATATAGGGAGGATAAAAATCTTTACGCGCGGGTGGCTGGAAAATGAATCTATATGGCTGCATATGGAGTACAAATACCTTTTGGAGCTTTTGAGAAGAGGACTTAATGAAGAGTTTTTTCAGCTTGCGTCAACGATGTTGGTCCCATTTATAGATCCGGATATGTACGGCCGCAGTATTTATGAAAATTCTTCTTTTATAGTAAGCAGCGCCCATCCGGACGAAAGTATGCATGGAAGGGGTTTTGTCGCAAGGCTTAGCGGTTCTACTGCCGAGTATGTTTCTATCTGGATAGCAATTACCTCCGGACTTAAACCTTTCAATGTTGATGAAAAAGGAAAGATTTCCCTCAAATTTGCTCCGGTTATTCCGGGAAACTGGTTTACCGTAAAACCGTCCAAAGTAAGCTTGCGCAGGGACGGGCGGACATATAAAGTTGATGTTCCCAAAAACTGCTTTATGTTTAATTTTCTTGGTAAAACACCTGTTTTGTATTATAATAAAAACCGGAAAAATACTTTCGGAAAAAACTCAGCCGCTATTAAACATATAAGCATTAAATTTAAAAACGGCAAAAAAATAAAGGTTAAGGGAAATGTCATACAGGACCCATATTCAAAAAGGATAAGAGAAGGAAAGGCATATAGAATAGAGGCGGAATTAAACTGAGGAAAAAGCATCTATGAAAAATTTAGTTATAGCAATTATTTTGGCAATATTGGTATCAGGGTGTGCAAGAGAAGAAGTTGACTATGTAAGCGTATGGCACTGGATGACGGATAGGGCCGATGCTTTTGATGAACTTGCCATTCAATACAGGGATAAAACAGGGGTTGAAGTAAGGTTTGAACTGTACGCTCCCTCACCGTCATACTCTGAAAGGATAAGGGCGGCTGCGCAGACAGATAACCTGCCTGACATATTCGGAGTACTGGGAGAAAAAAGAGACCTTGCAAGTTTCATAAACGCGGGTCATGTGGCCAATCTGTCCGGATATATGGAAAAGCCGGATAGTACAGGGCTTTCCTGGAGGGATACACTGTTTCCCGCGGCCCTGGAAATAAATAAATTCAGAGAAGTCAACGTTTACGAAGTTAAAGAGGGGATTTACGGCGCGCCGATAGACATTATGAATATTCCAATGCTGTACAATAAGAGGTTATTTGAAAGAGCGGGACTGGATCCTGAAAGGCCGCCTTTGACCTGGGATGAATTTATTGAATACGGTCAAAAACTGAAGCAGGCCGGGATTAATGTTTTTTCATCAGGTTTCGGTGAAACCTGGCTTATTGAAAGCCTTGCCTATAATTATGCTTTCAATATAATGGGAGAGGAAAAAGTACTTGATACCTTCAGGGGCGATGTCCCTTATTCTGATATAGGATGGGTACATACATTTACAATTTTTGAAGATATGAAGAAACATAACTTGATTACGGAAGACAGCGTAACCATGATAAACCGCTTGGCCGAACAGCAGTTTGCGACCGAAAGAGTTGCTTTCAGTTTCAACGGTTCCTGGTGCGTTAATGTTTACAGGGGAATGAATCCCGACTTGGAATATAGTACTATGCTCCCTCCGAAATACAGTGATGAGCATAATATGGTAATATGGGGAGGTGCCGGTTCTTCTTTTCTGGTAAATGCCAGGGCTGCCCGGAAGGATGAAGCCGTAGAATTTCTTCGCTGGCTTACGGCGGACGAACAGCAAGCTTTCCTTTCAGAGGAAACCCGCAACCTTCCTTCAAATAAAGACTCACTGGATTTAATTGAGGAGGAGATACTTATAGATTTTTCACAGAGGATGCAGCATATAACTCATCCGAATGTATGGCCGGTTACCGAAGAACACGATATAAGGGAGGCAATGAACAGGGGGATACAGCAGATACTGATAGGGGAAAGAACCCCCGAAGAGCTTGCCAACAGGCTGGAGAGACTTAAAAACTGATATACTAAATGAACAGAACAACCAAGGATTACGTAAAAAATTATCTTTTTGTAGTGCCTGCGGTGCTGATGTTTATTGTATTCAGCGCATATCCGTTCTATAAGATTATCGAGCTGAGCCTTGTGCGCTGGGACGGAATTTCGCCTGTAATGCAGTTTATAGGACTGGACAATTTTACACACATATTTACCTCCAATCCCACGTGGTGGCTTTCTGTTCGCAATGCGCTTTATGTAACAGCACTTGCCCTTGTTTTTCAGAACGGACTTGCTCTTTTTCTGGCTTACATAGTTGATAAAGATATAAAAGGAAAAAATTTCTATCGCACAATATTTTTTCTTCCTCCCATTCTGTCAGGTATAGCCGTAGGAATTATCTGGAACTGGATTCTCCAGGGAGACTACGGGCTCCTGAACCAGCTATTGATACGTCTTAACCTATCAGGGCTGGCCAGGTCATGGATGAGTAATCCCCGTACGGCCCTGACATCAATTGCCGTAATTCACATGTGGCAGGGATTAGGGTGGGGTTTTCTGATACTGCTGGCGGGGCTTCAGAGCATACCGCGGGACATTTATGAAGCCGCCCGAATTGACGGAGCCTGTGAGTTTAAGGTATTCACAAAAATTACCGCTCCGCTTATGATACCTACATTTTTCATAGTATCCATCCTTACAATTCTAGGGACAATGAGAATATACGATATAATTGTCGCTACTACTGGCGGAGGACCCGGCTATCACACTGAAGTGCCCATTAGCAGGATTATTGCCACTATGCTCGGTTCTTCCAGGTTCGGTTACGCTTCGGCAATGGGTGTGGTGTTCGGGCTTATGCTTCTGGTTATATCTATCATACAAATAAAAATGTCTAAAAAGATGGAGAGAACATGAGAAAAATAACCGGAATATTTAACCACAGCATACTGATAATTATGGTGATTGTCTGTATTTTTCCGATGGTGTGGGTAGTAAGTTCCAGTTTAAAATCACAACAGACCGTATTTACCGATATGTCTCTGATTCCTTCAGAGATGCAGTTTGAAAATTATACCAGGACATGGCAGCAGGGAAATTTCGGGGATTATTTTTTCAACAGCGTATACTACACTGTAATTGTAGTATTCGGAGTTCTTTTTATCTCTTCACTTGCCGGTTTCGGATTGACCAGGCTGAAGATACCGGGAAAGAATATTATTTTTATAATTCTTATTTCAACAATGATGATTCCTATTCCCGGAGCGTTTATTGCGCTCTATGTTCTTTTGGCTAACCTGGGCCTTATAAACACGAGGACCGGATATATATTATGTATGATAAACGGAGGACTTCCTTTTGCCATATTTCTTTTTAAGTCATTTTTTGAAGGAATATCAAAAGACCTGGAAGATGCCGCCAAAATAGACGGATGTAATAAATTTCAGCTTTATATGAAAATAGCAATGCCATTGTCAAAGCCGATAATAGCAATAGTGGTAATACATAACGCGCTTATGGTATGGAATGAATATATTCTTGCAATGCTTGTCCTGACAGACAGAAAACTGATGCCTTTGCAGAGAGGCTTGATGGTATTTCAGGGAACCCATATAGCAGACTACCATTTGTTAATGGCGGGAATAGCAATTACGACAATTCCCATAATTATAATCTATTTTTTGATGCAGAAACACATAATATCCGGAGTTATGGCGGGAGCATTGAAGTAGATTTAAGAGTTTTAGAGGTAGTATAAGGTACTAAAGGAGGTAAGGTAAAATGAGGAAAATGCAATTGTTGAAGGGAGTAGCCGCAGCAGCAATTTTAGCGCTGGCGGTTTCTGGGTGTGCCAAGGATACAAGGCTCACGGAAGTAGCTGATGATCCGACAGGCGGCCTGCAGATTTCCGAAGGCGATTATTTTTACGTCTACCAGGAATCCGGCAGCAGGCAGAACCATTATGCGCCTTCCGGCTGGATGGGAGATCACGGAGATATGCGTATAAATGAAAGTTACAGCGATAACCCGAGAGTCGGAAATTCCTGTATAGAGATAAGGTATAGCGCCCGCGGCAGCCAGGGAGCTGGATGGGGCGGAATATACTGGCAGAACCCTGCAAACAACTGGGGAGATGTCAGGGGAGGATACAACCTTACCGGGGCAGAAAGCGTCACTTTCTGGGCAAGAGGAGCCGAAGGCGGTGAATATATAACCGAATTTAAAATCGGCGGAATAGACGGAGTATATTCGGACTCCGGGTCAGCCTCAATAGGTCCGATAACACTCACAGATGAATGGCAGAAGTATACCATCGATCTGTCCGGTGTGGACCTTTCTTATATAAGCGGTGGATTTTGCTGGGTAACATCCGCGCAATTTAATCCTGATGGTATTGTCTTTTATCTGGACGAAATAAGATATAACTTAAGGTAAATTCTTAACTAATATGTTCCGGTAGGCAACCAGTTTTAATCTTGCCTGCCGGAATCATCAGTTTCCGTTGTTTTAATACACCGGTACATTTATGGTGTATCCTGAGGCAGTATGTATGGAGCGTTAAAAGCGCTAAGGAGTAATTTGTAAATATGCTAAAAAAATATCTGGCGGCTTTAATATTTTCAATCTGTTGTTTTTTTGTGGAAACAGCCCTTGCCAATGACAGGTTTTATGTATATTCAAGCCATTTTCCAAGGGAGGAGAGATTTCATCCCACCGGTTATATGGGAGATACACTTGATTTGGATTTAAGTGAAGCCCGGATAAAAACACCGTCTAATTCAGAAAGGTGCCTGAGAGTAACATATAGGCCCAGAGGGGAAAAGGGCTGGGTCGGATTGTACTGGCAGAATCCGCCGGATAACTGGGGAGATATGAGGGGTGGCTATAACCTTACAGGAGCCGAAAGGTTGACTTTCTGGATAAAAGGGGGGGAAGGAGCCAGAAGAGTTTCAGCCGTGAAAGTAGGGGGAATTATGGGTGAGCATTCGGATACAGCCTCTTATACTTCCCATCCTATCAGGCTTACTGACAGATGGCGTAAATATGAAATAGACCTGAAGGGCCTGGATTTAAGATATATTTCAGGCGGCTTTGCTATCATACTTAATTCAAATGATTTTCATTCATCAGGAGGTGAGTTCTATATAGATGAAATCCGCTATGAAGGTGCGGTTATAAAAGCGCTTGACGAGATAATAGGTAGAATACCCCTTTCGGTATCACTTCAGACTAACAAGGATGAATTTTATCTTTCAGAGAAGGATGAAATTGTATTCCTTCCCCATATTCACGGTGAAACAATAATTGATGGATGGAGCCTGGAGATATTTGACAAAAACAGGATTCCGGCAAAAAACATTATCGGTTCGGGTTCGGAAATACCCGGGGAAATAAAATGGGACGGTAGAGACATAGCCGGAAGATATGTGCACGAGGGGGAGTACAGGGCTGTTTTTGCGGCCCGCGACAACGAGGGTAAAAGAGAAGTAAGTTCTGTAGTTTCTTTTAATGCTCTTGAAGGCGAACCTGATGTTCCGGTTGTCAAAAAAATCGAAACGGAAAAAATCCCGGAAAGACAATCTTTTCTGGTATATTTTGAATTTGGTGAAGCTGAAATAACGGAACAGACAGCACTGGATAAGATTAAAGAAATATCTGATATTTTCAAGAAATACAATTACACAAGTATCCAGGTCAGCGGCCATACGGATAATATAGGCTCGGCAGAAATGAACCTCAAACTTTCAAAAAAACGGGCATCAATCGTTGCCGATCACCTGGTTAAAAACCTGGGTATCGAAAAAGATAAGATAACCGTAATTGGTTTCGGAGAAGAAAAACCAATTGAAACCAACCTTACCGCTTCAGGGCGAGCTAAAAACCGAAGGGTTGAAATTATATTGAAGTCACATTAACCTTAATATATAGATTAATTAAGCTGGAAGGGAGTGATATAATGGATAATTTTATTAAAAAATTACTATTAAGAGTAATTTTTTTGGGAAGTGTATTAGTTTTTTTTACTTTAGGGACCAGCCTTGCTTTTTCGCTTTTTGATGAAGGTAGCGCGGAAATAATAGTTGATTATGAAAAATATGGCAATTTTTTCGGTCGCGGAACGGTTCACTACGAATACCGTATAGATGATAAAGAAGGTTTAGGAAACGCGGTAGGCCAGGGTATATATCCAAACGACTATAGTATGGAAAATGACCCGTTGTACTGGCAGGCCGTTGAACAGGTAAAACTTGAAGGTGATATCTGGTATTTTCTTTACCACAAGCCGTCCCACATTGCTTTTTATAAATGGGCTACGGCTCCGGATCTGGATCCGGGTGTAAGATTGTTTTACACCGCAAATGTTCTTGAAAGAGCAGGGCTGATAGAACATGCAATAAAAGCATATTATTCTATTGTTGTACATTTTCCCAGGTCAATAGGATGGACTTTCTACGATACTCCCTGGCATATAGGTCCTGTAGCAATAGACAAGATTGAATATCTTACCAGGAATAATCCAGAACTCGGTGTAAAGCTTGAAAATGCCTATATTAAAGTTGAAAACAAATACGACGAATGCCCGGATACCGATGTGTTTATTATAAATCCGGGAAGGCTGGTAAAAGCAGACCCGACACCTAAAGCCATAAACATTAAGGCCCTAAGGCCGATTAGAAGGATTGGAGGTGATAAGGTAAGTATTGTAAAGTACGATAACGGCAGCTGGCAGCTGCAAGTTAACGGCGAGCCTAAACTTATAAAAGGAATTACATATCAGCCGATAAAAGTAGGAAAAAGCCCTGATAACGGTACGGCTGTTGTTCACAGGGACTGGATGCTTGATGACCACAATGACAGCGGATTTATAGACGGTCCTTACGAAGCCTGGGTTGACCGCAGAAGGAACAACAGAAAAGACCCTGATGATGAAGTTGTAGGAGATATGCAGCTTATGAAAGATATGGGTGTCAACACGGTAAGGCTTTACCACCACGCCTATAATGACGATTTATTGATGGATATGTACGAGAATTACGGCATAATGTTTCTTATGGGTGATTTCCTGGGTATGTATGCAATAGGTTCCGGCGCCGGCTGGAGCGGCGGAACCGATTATACAAACACTGCGCACAGAAATAATATGCTCAACTCAGTCAGATCTATGGTTGAACAGTACAGGGACGAACCCTACATACTTATGTGGGTTCTCGGGAACGAGAACAACTACGGCAGAGTTCCTTATTCCGGATGTCTTGGAGGTGAACAGCCCGAGGCTTTTTACCAGTTTGTAAATGAAGCGGCTCTTCTGATAAAAGAACTGGATCCGCATAACCGTCCTGTCGCGATATCAAACGGGGACCTTCTGTATATTGACTACTTTGCTAAACACTGTCCGGATGTGGATGTTTTCGGTGCGAATTCATATAAAGGAGCCCACGGTTTCGGCAGGAGTTTCTGGGAAGATGTAAAGGACCGCATTGACAAACCCGTCTTCATAACCGAATACGGCTGCCCCGCCTACGCCTCCAATATGACCCTTGAAGAAGCCGAAGAAGCCCAGAAAGAATATCACAGGGGAAACTGGGAATGCATACTCTACAACTCGGCTTTTTATGGCGGTGTAGGCAACGCCATAGGAGGAGTTGTATTTGAGTGGGTGGACGAATGGTGGAAGGCTGCGGATACGAGTGTGGGGATGGGGGGAGATTTCAGTCCTTATGTCCAGGTAACCGAGCCGCAGTGGGGCGGACCCTTTACTGACGGCTGGGCCTATGAAGAATGGTTCGGCATAATTTCCCAGGGCGAGGGAAGCCACAGCCCTTTCCTGAGGCAGCTGAGGCCCGCCTACTTTTACTATAAGGAGGTTTGGAACCAATGAGGTCGGCAATTAAGACAGCTGCTGCAGTTCTTCTGATTGCAGGCCTTCTGCACACGCCTGTCTCAAGCTTTACTCTCTACGATCCGGGGTCCGCGGAAATAATTATAGACTACGAAAGATACGGTAATTTCAGCGGCCGCGGTACGGAAAACTACCGGTACCAGGTAACCAGGGTCAGGGAACTCGGAAACGCCGTGGGGCAGGGAATATTCCCCAATACGTGGAGCATAAAAAATGACCCATTATACCAGAGAGCCGTTGAAAGAGGGCAGCTTGACGGACATCACTGGGATTTTGTTCACGGCAAACCTCTGCGGCTT
>PWMP01000173.1 GCA_003558145.1 Elusimicrobiota bacterium | reverse complement strand
GAAAAAACCAAAGGAAAGAATGCCTTCAAGACCTTCGGCAAGCCCCTTCATTGCACGGTAGTCCTTAAGCCCTCCGTATATACGCTGCGTAAAAACAACTTCTTCACCCGGAGCTATCTCTATTTGACCGGAAGCTTCCACAGACGGGTATCTTTCATCGTTTACACGCATGAACTCTACTTCAAGTTTTGAATAATATTCCTCCAGCTCCAGAAATACTGCCAGAAAATATTTATTTGAAATACCCGCCCACTCAATGGCTCCGCTATATGAACCGCTTTCAATATCCGTTTGAACTTTTGAATCTATCTGTGCAAAAGCGCTGTTTTCTTTCGGATTATCATCCATAAGGTCTTCCGTCGTACCAAGGCCGCCCCGCCAGGACTGATTAACCGCTACTATAAGACGACGATCCGTAAGGTTAACTACTCTATTTTTTATGTTTACAATATTGTTTTTATCAAGATAAAACTCCCTGTAGTAAGCAGCAAGCGGGGTGCTAAGTTGAGCTGTGACACCTGTTTCAGTTTTTCTCAGTGTCCAGTTTTCATCCGGAGCAAAAGCAGCTGAAAGAGGCAACGGAGGTGTTACAGTATTAATAAGGTTGACAAACCCTTCTTTTTCATCATATATATTAAAACTTTTAAGGCCGCTTCCAAGTGAACTTACTTCAATTTCGATCTCCGTGTTTGTTATAGTAAGTGTTTTTTCCTCAGAAGGAGTTTCAGACGGTTTATCTGTTTCGGCTATTACCGCTTCCGTTCTTTTTTCTTCTACGCGTACGGGAGGAGTCGCCGCTTCTGTTTCCGTTTTGTCAACAACGTAGTCAGGGGACCGTACGGGCTGCATCGCCTGGAACATATAAAGTATGGCTACTGAAGCCACAACTGCTATAATGAGTCTTTTTTCCATAATTATTTTTTCCTTGTATCTACGGGATCATATCCACCTTCACAAAAAGGATGGCATTTTAGAATCCGCGCTACTCCGCCGGCAAATCCCTTTAGCAGGCCTTTCTTCTCCAGGCTATCAAGGAAGTACTGAGAACAAGATGGATAAAAACGGCACCTCTCGCCTATAAGAGGCGAAACAGCGTAGCGGTAAAACCGGATTAGAACGGATATTATAAATATTACCGCATATTCTATTTTTTTAAAAGGTTTTCCTTTTTCCATATATCCTTAATTATTTTTTCTATCCGGTTGTAAGTAACTCCGGCGGCTCCTTGTTTGTATATTACAACTATGTCGTAATTTTTCAAGGAGTCCTTCTCTCTTCTGAATACTTCCCTGGCCCATCGCTTAAGCCTGTTTCTTCTTACGCTGTTTCCGGTTTTGCGCCCCACAACAGCAGAAAACCGGGGATGAGGGCCGGGCCGACAATATATCCGTAGAAATTCTGAATCAACACGCTGCCCTTTTTTTATTACATCTGCTGTTTCAGAACCCAGGCGGTTTTTTCTTTTAAAGGATTGGTTCAAACAAAAATTATCCGGAAGGACAGTTCACAACGCCCACTAAGCCGGCTTCTCATTTTGAAAGGCTTTTTCTGCCTTTCCTTTTCCTTCTTTTAAGAATAGCCTGGCCGTCTTTAGTACTGGATCTTTTCCTGAAACCGTGTTTTTTCTTTCTTTTTCTTTTCTTAGGCTGATATGTTCTTTTCATTGTTTTTTCTCCTGATTCTGCGATCTTGACATACGTTGCGTTTTATTATATTGTATTTTAATATTACTGTCAAGGAATCAAATTCCGACTTAAGAAGAAAGATGTTTTTCTCGTCTATATTCTTGACTTTTATAACATTATTTAATAGTATCAAGTTGATGTCGTTGTGAATGTTAATTAAGTAATTAACATTGTTAATAACTTGTGAAGAAGTCTTTTAAACCTGTGAATAACATGCAAATAAACCCTGAAACTTTATGGCAAAAAACCACTGAATATATTAAGTCCGACCTTCCCCGGGAAACTTTTGATTTATGGTTCCCGCCCACAAGAGCTGTGACTTTTTCCGACCATACTCTTCAGGTCGCGGTCCCAAATCAATATTTTCTGGACCGGATGCATAAGTATATAAATAAAATAAATTCCGCACTTAAGGAAGTTGCGGAAAATCAAAATGTATCCATACAGTTTACTGTTTCGGATGATCTGGCAAAATATAAACCCCCCGGTAAAACGGATATGCCCGAACCAACTTACCAGCCGGAACCGGAGACTTCTTTTCCCAATACGAACTTTAATCCCAGGTATACATTTGATTCTTTTGTAGTGGCTTCTTCAAACCGCTTTGCCCACGCGGTGGCAGAGGCCGTGGCGGAAGATCCGGGGCGGCGCTACAACCCGTTCTTTATTTATGCCGGAGTGGGGCTGGGCAAAACTCATTTGCTGCACGCCATCGGACATAAGGCAAAAGCCAACAATCCCAAGAAACACGTTCTTTACGTTACTTGTGAAAAGTTTACAAATGAGTACATAGAAAACCTCAGAAAAGGTACGCCTCAGGAGTTTAAGGCCAAGTACACCAGGACAGCTATACTGCTTATAGATGATATTCAGTTTTTAGAGGAAAAAGTAAGTACGCAGGAAACTTTTTTCCATATTTTTAACGACCTTATTGAGGCGCAAAGGCAGATAGTGCTGACTTCAGACAGGCCACCTGATAAAATAAGGACTCTTGAAGACAGACTCCGTTCACGGTTCCAGTGGGGAGTAATTACGGATATACAGCCTCCGGATTTGGAAACTCGAATAGCTATACTTAAATCCAAAGCCGAAATGGAGGAACTTGACGCTCCAAACGATGTACTTATATATATAGCAAAACACGTTAAAGACAACATCCGTAAGCTGGAAGGTGCTCTTATAAGGATTTATGCATTTGCATCGCTTACGGGCAGTGAAATAACTGTGGATAACACAAAGGAAATTCTCAAAGATATCATAGATCAGGAGCAGTCCAGAGAAATCATTTCAATTGAGGATATTCAAAAGGTGGTAGCCAGGCGTTACCACAAGGAAGTAAAAGACCTTAAAGGTAAAAGCAGGCGTAAAGATATTGTTTTTCCGAGACATCTTTCCATGTACCTTTGCCGCAAGCTTACGGAGAGTTCCACGACTCAGATTGGAAGCGACTTCGGCAACCGGGACCATAGTACGGTAATGTACGCAACAAGCGCAATACAGAAAAAACTTGAAGAAGATTCTTTTTTTAAAACAATACTTGATGATATAACCAGGGAAATAAAAGCAAAGTATCAGTAGTGTTGATTGTGTTAATAACAATTAATGGTTTTCCACAGGTTCTCAACATAGATTACCCGTGCTGAAAACGTGTTTTGCACATAATTAACAGCTTTTATATATGATAATGATTGGTTTTAGGATGTAGTTTATAATAATCAGGAGGTTTAAATGAAATTTACAGCGAATACGGCACAGTTTTTTGAATTGCTTTCGGGAGTTCTACCGGCAGTGTCTACAAGAAGTACACTTCCGTCACTCTCACATTTTCTGGTGGAAGCTAAATCCGGAAATGTAAGTGTATACGCTACAGACCTAGAAATAGGGATAGAGTCCTCTATAGAAACAAGTGTTGAAAAAGAAGGAGCAGCAACCATACCAGCTCGCCGCCTTGCTGATATTGTAAACGTAATTGAGACAGAAGATTTTGCTCTTGCAAAAAAAACGGAAAGCCAGTGTGAGATCAAAAGCAGCGATAATAAGACCAAGTTTCAGGTAGTAGCCGGAGAAAGAGAAGAATTTCCGGTTGTTCCCGAGCTTAAAGAAGACATATCCGTTGAAATTGATGTTGAAAAACTCAAAGAAGGGATAGAAAAAACGATTTTTTCCGTATCTCGCGACGAATCCAGGTATGTACTGTGCGGCATATTCCTGGAATCAGACGGCGAAAACCTCAATATGATCTCCACAGACGGCAGGCGCCTTTCAATGTTTAAAACAAAACTTGAAGGAAAATCGAAAAAATTTAAGGCGATTGTGCCTACCAAAGCAACCAGCATTCTTGACCGTGCCCTTACCGGAGACGAAGGAAAAGTAAGGATAAATATATGCGACAAAGAAAACCAGATATACTTTTCATTCGGATCTACTGTTATTTACTCAAGGCTGATAGAAGGAGATTATCCTAATTACAATCAGGTAATTCCTGAAAAAAGCACGCGGACTGTTACGGTAAAAACGGAAGATCTGTATAAAGCGACCCGGCAAATGACAGCTGTAACCACAAAATCTTCACTTGCAGTTAAATATAAATTTGCCAAAAATAAAGCCGTTATCTCGGTTAATGCTCCCGAAATAGGAAGTGGAACATCCAATATAGATGTTGAGTACGGAGGGGACGAAATAGAAATTTCATTTAACCCCGAGTACGTTATAAATATGCTGAAGGTTATTAAGAGCCAGAAGCTTAATATAGATATGACCACAGCCATAAATCCCGGAAAGATTACACCGGTATCGGAAGAAGAATCCTATACGGGTGTGGTTATGCCTATGAGGCCCTGACCGTAAATTACGGCAATTTGCTTCTGAAAAAAATATCTGTAAGGGGTTTCAGGAATTTTAATGAGTTTGATGCCGAATTTAGACCCGGCATAAATATTATTGCGGGTAAAAATGGTGCAGGAAAAACAAACCTGCTGGAAGCGGTCTTTGTAATTTCTACGTCGACATCTCCGAGAACATCCAGCAACTTGGAAATGCTTAATAACGGCGAGGGTTATTATTTTCTTGGTGCACAGGTCTCCAAATGCGGGCAGAACTGCGGAATAAGCGCTGCATATTCGCGGGGAAGTGGATTTGAAGTAAAAATAAACGGCAATCAGGTTAACAGAAAAGAACTCCTTGAGACATTTCCGGTTGTTATGTTCAGCCCGGAGGATATTGAAGTTCTTAAGGGAACACCTGCAGGCCTTAGAAAAGTTTTCAATATAAACATTGCTCAGGTTTACAATTCTTATATTGAAGACCTGATTAAATACGGAAAACTGCTAAGGGGAAGAAACGAAATTCTTAAGTCCCGTGATGCAGGGGCAAGGGGAGGCGAGCTTAAAGCATGGACAACCACGATGCTAAAGCATGCGGAAAGAATTTGTGCTAAAAGAGAGCAGTATGTCAGCCTTGCTAACAGTATTATAGCTGAGGAGGTCGGCCAAACAGGGCTAAAAAAAGAGATAACTATAAGTTATTCAAAAAGCAAGTATGACCCGGATGCAAGCACAGAGCGGGATGTTGAAAGAGGATATACTACCTGGGGTCCGCACCGGGACAGGTTTGATTTTTATTACGGGGGGCGTCCTGTGAGGGCATACGCTTCCCGGGGTGAAATCAGAACGGTTTCGTTTATTTACAGAATGGCTACGATGTCTATGATTAATGAGGTTACCGGCCTGCAGCCGCTAGTTCTTCTTGACGATATATTCAGTGAGCTTGACATGGAGAAAAGAAAAATAATATCTGCAAGGATTAAAAATATGCAGTCCCTGGTTACGCAGACAGAAATACCCGGGGAACTTAAGAACAATCTTTCACAGGTAATGACTATTTAAAAATGTGGCGCAATACCGGCAACATACTTGACTCGATACTCAACAGGATAAAGAAACCTGAATGGGACCAGCTCATTCAGGCCTGGGAGAAAATAGAGGGAGTGAAGGAGCTGGGACAACCTGTAGGACTCAGAAAAGGGGCCCTTGTAATTAAAGTAAAAAACAGCGCATATTTGCAGGTACTTAATATGCGTCGCGATGAAATAACGGAAAAGCTTAATAAATCGATGTCGGAAGAAATTAAAAATATAAGGTTTCAGGTCAGTTAAAGGAGGCTATTAATGGCTCAGAAGAAAGGCGGATACACCGCTGATAATATAAAAGTAATGGAAGGGCTTCAGGCCGTACGCAAACGGCCGGCTATGTATATTGGATCAACCGGCAACGAAGGACTTCACCATCTTGTGTATGAAGCTGTTGACAACTGTATTGACGAAGTACTTGCAGGCCATTGTTCGAATATAAGTGTAGTTATAAAAGCAAACGGCAGTATCTCTGTTATTGATGACGGTCGCGGAATACCTGTTGATATCCATAAAAAGTATAAAAAGCCGGCCCTTGAAATAATAATGACAAAGCTGCATGCCGGAGGAAAGTTTGACCATAAAGTATACCAGGTGTCCGGCGGACTTCACGGCGTGGGGATTTCTGTGGTTAACGCTCTTTCAGAATGGCTCGAAGCGGAAGTTGCAATGGACGGGCAAAAATATTTCCAGCGTTTTGAAAGAGGCAAACCAGTTACAAAACTGATTAAAAAGGGAAAGACAAACGAGCGTGGAACAACAATAACGTTCAAGCCTGACAGTGAAATATTCGAATCAATGGTTTTTAACTTTGATACGCTGTCAAGACGGCTTCGGGAACTGGCTTTCCTTAACGCAGGAACGAATATAAGCATAATAGATGAAGCTTCAGATAAATCTCATACATTCCATTATAAGGGAGGTATCGTTTCATTTGTAAAACATTTGAACAAGGGAAAAGAACCGCTTCATTCGGAACCTATATATATAAATCACCAGCAGGATGATATAATCCTTGAAATTGCTATAGAATACAACAGCGGCTACGCTACAAGTCTGTTTTCCTTTGCTAACAACATAAACACGCGTGAAGGGGGCACCCACCTGAGCGGATTTAAAGCGGCGCTGACGAGAGTTGTCAACATGTACTTGAAGGGGTACAGCAAGAATGATATGCAGGTATCCGGAAATGATACCCAGGAAGGGCTTACGGCAGTAATAAGTGTAAAACTTCCAGAACCGCAATTTGAAGGACAAACAAAAACCAAACTTGGAAATTCGGAAGTTAAAGGCATAGTAACTTCAATAGTAAATGAAAAGCTGAGCGAGTTTTTTGAGGAAAACCCGCCAACAGCCAAAAAAGTAATTGAAAAAGTAATATCTGCTTCCCGCGCAAGAGAAGCGGCCCAGAAAGCAAGAGAGCTGACCAGGCGCAAAAGCGCGCTGGACGTTTCTACTCTTCCCGGAAAACTGGCGGACTGCATAGACCGTAATCCGGGCAACTGCGAAATTTACCTTGTTGAGGGAGACAGTGCCGGCGGTTCGGCAAAAATGGGCAGGGACAGAAATTTCCAGGCAATACTTCCCCTTAAAGGAAAAATTCTTAATGTTGAAAAATCCCGTCTTGATAAGATTTTGCGCAATGACGAGATAAGAGCAATAATAACCGCATTAGGCTGCGGAGTCGGGGAAGAATTTAACATAAAGGATCTGAGATATTACAAAACAATAATAATGACAGATTCGGATGTAGACGGAGCCCATATAAGAACTCTGCTGCTAACTTTTTTCTACCGCCAGATGACGGAGCTTCTAGAAGGAGGATTCATTTACATAGCCCAGCCTCCGCTTTACATGGTAAAAACAAGCCCCAAAAAAGGAAAGTACATACAGAAAGAAAATCAGCTTGCGGAATATCTTATTAAAAGGGGCATAGAAGATGTAAGTATAACAAAAAACAATTCGGGAAAAGCCGACGCTATAAATGATACCGGAGAGATAAAGGAAATCCTGAAACTTGTAGAACACCATAAATCTCTCATAAAAAGGGTGGAAAGAAAGGGCTTTACGGAAGAAGAAATAAAAAAACTTGATGCGGAAAAGCTGCCCCTTTACAAGGTTGTTGATAAAAACGAACAGGAAAGCATCCTTTATTCCGAAGAAGAACTTATGCATTTTAAGCAGGATTTCTTTAAAGATATAGATGATGAGATTACCGATGAAGAAGGGCTGAAAATAATAGATCTTTGGGAATTGGAGCAAATACTTAAATGCCGCCGCAAACTTGAAGAAAAGAAAATAGTTTTTGACGGCGCCGGATATAAAATTAAGTGGGGAAAAAGCGAAGAAACAGAAACCGAGAATATATACGGGGTACTTGATGCCATTAAAAAAAGAGGCAGCAGGGGTATAACTATTCAGAGGTACAAGGGTCTCGGAGAAATGAATCCCGATCAGTTGTGGGAAACAACCATGGATCCCGAAAAGAGACGTCTTGTTAAAGTCAGGATGGAAGACGCCGTTGAAGCGGATAAAACTTTTACCACCCTCATGGGAGATGCTGTAGAACCTCGCCGGAACTTTATACAGGATCATGCCGGCGAAGTTAAAAATCT
The DNA here is from genome assembly GCA_003558145.1 of Elusimicrobiota bacterium. Classification (GTDB taxonomy): domain Bacteria; phylum CG03; class SLGR01; order SLGR01; family PWQF01; genus PWMP01. The sequence continues at coordinate 3,588 of PWMP01000173.1, read as the reverse complement.
TGACATTTAAGAAAGAGAGAGCGGAAAATGACAGATAAAGATAAAAACAAAGAAGAGAAAAACGGCAAACAACCAGAACAGGAAGAAATACGTCAGGAACCTGAAATACAGATAGGAAATCTTAATCCCAAGACCCTGGAACACAGAGATCTTGAAGATGAAATGAAGGTGTCCTACCTTGATTATGCCATGAGCGTTATCGTAGGACGCGCTCTTCCGGATGTGCGTGACGGGCTTAAACCCGTACATCGACGCATACTTTATGCCGCAAAAGATATGGGACTTCTACACAGTAAACCCTACCGCAAGTGCGCCCGCGTAGTCGGTGAGGTTTTAGGTAAGTATCACCCCCATGGCGATAAGGCCGTTTATGATGCAATGGTCAGAATGGTGCAGGATTTTTCCCTGAGATATCCTCTTATGAACGGTCAGGGAAACTTCGGTTCAATAGACGGAGACAATGCGGCAGCTATGCGTTACACAGAAATCCGTATGTCCAAAGCTGCAGCTGAAATTCTTACAGATATTGATAAGGAAACGGTTGATTTTACCCCAAATTTTGATGGATCAATGATGGAACCGACCGTATTACCTTCTAATTTTCCCAACCTGCTTGTAAACGGGTCGGCCGGCATTGCAGTGGGGATGGCTACTAATATTCCTCCGCACAACCTGAAAGAAGTCAACGATGCTCTTGAGGCAATGATAGATGACCCGGATATTACTATAAAGCAGATTATGAAACATGTAAAAGCGCCGGATTTTCCAACCGGGGCGCTTATATGCGGCCGCGAGAGTATAGTAAAGGCCTATGAAACCGGCCGCGGTTCAGTTGAAATGAGAGCAAAAGTAAGCAAAGAAGACCTTCCACATAACAAAACTGCGCTCATTGTAGACGAGCTTCCGTACCAGGTTAACAAGGCTGCGGTTATTGAAAAGATTGCTGAACTTATAAGAAACAAGAAAATAAAAGGCATAACCGATTTACGCGATGAAAGCGACCGTGACGGCATGAGGATTATGATAGAACTTTCATCCAAATCTAACTCTGACGTGGTGTTAAACCAGCTCTACAAACATACAGCCCTTCAGAGGCGATTCGGCATTACAATGATAGCGCTTGTGGATAATGAACCCCGTATTTTAGATCTCAAGGAAATGCTTTTCTATTTCCTTGAACACCGCCGCCAGATGATCAGGAAAAGTACCGTTTACGACTTAAGGCAGGCTGAGGCCCGCGCCCACATAGTCGAAGGGCTTAGAATTGCTCTTAAAAACCTGGACGACGTTGTAAAGACCATCAGGGCCTCTTCTGACAGGAAAGAGGCGGAATCAAAACTTGTAAAAAAGTTTGGCCTTAGCCAGAAACAGGCTGAAGCCATACTGGACATGCGTCTTCACCGCCTTACATCCCTTGAGAGAGAAAAACTGGAAGACGAATATAAAGATCTCATAAAAAAGATAGAAATGTGCAAGGCAATACTTGCGAGTCCGAAGAAGGTTGATACCATAATAAAAGATCAGATAAAAGCTCTCAGTGATACGTATGGGGACAAAAGGCGTTCAGAAATAACGGCCGCCGCCGGAGACATGAGTATAGAAGACCTGATAAAGGAAGAAGAGATGGTAGTAACCATTTCAAATGCCGGGTATATAAAAAGGCTGCCTTTAACAACATACCGTGCTCAGCGCCGCGGCGGCAGGGGAGTAAAAGGAATGGCCACAAAAGAAGAGGACTTTCTTGAAGATCTTTTTATAACCTCATCCCATGCCTATATGCTGTTTTTTACCAATAAGGGCAAAGTATATTGGCTTAAGGTTTACGAAATACCTCTTGCCGAACGGCACGCTAAAGGCAAGGCGATTATAAACCTGCTTGAACTGGAACCTGATGAAAAAGCAACCGCGCTTATAGCCGTAAGGGATTTTGAAAAAACCGGGGGAAGCTATCTTATGATGGCAACAAAACATGGAATAATAAAGAAGAGCGAAGTTAAAGCTTACTCAAGACCGCGTAAAGGAGGCATCATAGCTCTTACTCTTGACGAGGGTGACCGTCTCATTGATGTCCAGCAGACCAGCGGCAATGATGACATAATGCTTACAACCGAAAAAGGTATAGCAATCAGGTTTTCGGAAAAAGATGCCCGGCCTATAGGAAGGACTTCAAGAGGAGTCAAAGGTTTAACTCTTAAAAAGGGCGACAGCGTAGTCGGCATGAGCGTGGTTTCTGAGAGCGACAGTCTCCTTACTGCCTGCATAAACGGATACGGTAAACGCACCCTGGTTGAAAGATACAGGAAACAAAAACGGGGCGGCAAAGGAATCAAAAATATAATCACATCGGAAAGAAACGGCAATGTTGTTGCGGTACGCAAAGTAGAGATAGAAGACGAAATAATGCTGATAACCAAAAACGGCATAATAAACCGTCAAAAGGTAAAAGAAATAAGAGCGATAGGCCGCAATACTATGGGAGTCAGGCTGCTGAAGCTTGATTCTGACGATGCGCTCGTTTCTGTTGCCAGGATAGCCAGAGAAGACATAGTCGACAATGAGTGAGCCTTTCAGGGAGCTCTCCCACACCGCTGATGCGGGGATAGAGGCTTCCGGGAAGACTCTTGAAGAGGCTTTTTCAAATACTGCTTTGGGAATGCTTAAAATTGCCGGCGCTGCAGGAGCTAAGCCGGATGAAGAAAAAACGTTTTCTGTTTCCGCTTCCGATAAAAGTTCTCTGCTTGTTGATTTTCTAAACGAAATACTTTTCATGGTTAATGCTTCAGGCTGGATACCTGCATCAGTACAATGCATTATTTCCCAAAATAATCTTAAAGCGGTACTGAAAGGATCAAAAAGTCCGTCCGGACCGGTCGCAGAGGTTAAAGCTGCAACATATCACAGACTTGAGGTAGAAAAAGAAGGCGGTAAATGGAAAACTAAAGTTTTTTTTGATCTGTAAAATGACAGAAATAAAAAAGCAGGGAAAATATGAGTATGTAATTCCCAGGCACGGAAATATGCGGACAGACGCCGTTATTTTCGCCTCCGATGACATGCTCAAAGATATATTATCCGATAATGCCCATCGGCAAATAATAAATGTTGCGTCTCTTAAGGGAATAGTAGGGCGTGCTGCTGTAATGCCGGATATACACTACGGCTATGGATTTCCAATAGGCGGTGTAGCCGCCTTTGACACGGAAGAGGTAATAATTTCTCCCGGGGGCATAGGATACGACATTAATTGCGGTGTGCGGCTGATGGTTCTTAACCTCCAGATTTCAGAAGTTTCTTCCCCGGATATAGAACAATTTCTTGCCCTAATGTATAATAAAATACCTTCCGGTGTAGGAGGCCAGGGAAGCCTCAAGCTGGGCAAAAACAAGATTGACAGCGTGCTTAGGGAGGGCGCCCGCTGGGCCGTAAAAGAAGGTTATGGGGTTGACAGCGATGTGGAGCATACCGAAGATAAAGGCTGTCTTAATGGGGCCGATCCGTCTGAAGTTTCACCGAGAGCAAAAGAACGCGGCTTGACTCAGCTCGGAACTCTGGGCGCGGGCAACCATTTCCTTGAAATACAGAACATTG
>PWMP01000177.1 GCA_003558145.1 Elusimicrobiota bacterium | reverse complement strand
TTTTCTGCAGAACAAAGAGATAGTTGACTTGCCGGAGGGCCGCGTTGCTTTTGTCAGCGCCAGGCCGAAAAAATATGTTGAAGACCTTTCCGTAGCTGTCCAGAAGGCCGCAGAGATCTTGAATCCGAACGCTATTTTTGCACTTGTAAAGCTAGAAGGCAAAGTCTTATGCGTAATGCGTTCTGACGGCAAGAACTTTAATGCCGGAAAAATACTAAAAAAATTCGGGGGCGGCGGCCACCGCACGGCGGCCAGCGCAGTATTTACGGATACAGAAATAGGACAGACAAAAAAGAGAATTCTCAACAGCCTTAAAGAAAAAAAAGAGAATAGAGAAGAATTTTCCATATTCAAGCCGCCTGTAAGAGTTATTCCCGAGCAAGATACAGTTCTTGAGGCCTACCAGGCCCTCATACATATGGGATGGGATTTTGCGCCCGTAGGAACTGAAAACGGACAACTCAGAGGTATAATAGAAAAGGACGAGCTTGAAAAGGCTATCAGGCACAATCTCGGTGACCATCCCGCAATAGAGTTCATACATACCGGTATTGTAACTGTTAACCATGAAGACAAAATGAAAATCCGGCGCAAATTTGCGGACACCGGCAGCCCCTTTGTCATAATAAAAAAAGATGGAAAACTAAAGGCCTTTGCTGCCCTGCGCAGCGGTGTTTCAATAAAAGAAAAAAAGGCAAAGGACATTAACCTCGGCAATTTACTGGAAAAACTCCCAGAAAAATTTAAAAAAATACTTGAGATATCAGCCGGTATTGCCCGCAGGGAGGGCATATCTATTTACTGTGTAGGAGGCATGGTTCGGGATATTCTTATGGGAATTGAACATAAGGATATTGATATCGTAGTCGAAAGAAACGGCATTGAATTTGCCGGAAAACTGGCCGAAAAACTTGGAGGAAGGGTTCACACTCACAAAAAATTCAACACTGCTGTCATAAACCTTCCTGACAGGAATATAGATATTGCCACTTTAAGAAAAGAATATTATACCCTGCCTGCAGCTTTACCGGAAGTTAAAAGCGGCACCCTGCGCCAGGACCTCAAAAGAAGGGATTTTACAATCAATGCCATGGCTGTTCAGTTAAGTCCCGAAAAAAATTTTGGAAGGCTGATAGATTTTTTCGACGGTAAAAAAGATATTGATGCCGGTGTGATAAGAATTCTCTACCCGCTGAGTTTTGTTGAGGATCCCACAAGGATTTTCCGGGGGCTGAGGTTCAGCAAGCGCTTCGGATTCAGGATAAGTTCGGAAACGATGAAGCAGATAAAAAAAAGCATAAATATGGATATCCATCTCGGCCTTTCGTCCGACAGGGTAAAAGAGGAAATAATCAATATAATGGATGAAAAAAATCCTCACCTGATATTTAAAAGCCTTTACAGACTGGGAGCGCTTGACTACCTGCACAGTGATATTGAGATAACACCGCAGGTTTCCTCTCTCCTTAAAAAACTTACAGAAACTAAAAACCATATAGCGATGATATCCGTTCTTCTGATGGAGCTCCCCGAGGAAAAAGGCCTCTCTGTTCTGAAAAAATTTAATTTTTCAAAAAAATATATTGAAACATACCTTCAAATTAAAAGAAAATTCAAAGAAGCAGAAAAAATTCTTGCCAGCTCCATAAGCCCCGCGAGGATATATAAAACCTGCAGCACTTTTACATCCGCCTTCCAGGAGATACTTCTTAACACCGGCAAGGCGCAGGTCAGAAAAAACATAAATCTTTACCGCAAAAAACTTAAAGATATAAAACCGTTAACAGGGGGAAAGAGACTTATGGAAATGGGCTATCAGCCGTCACCGGTTATGTCTGAAATTACAAACGCCCTTAAGATTGCCCGGCTTAACGGAAAATTAAAAACACTTGCAGACGAAGAAAAATTCATAAAGGAAAACTTTTAATGGGGTCAGACCCTACGTTTTACGTTTTTTTTGTAGTTGCGATTCTTCTTATGTTCGTGAAAAATTTCAAAGTGCTATTCAAAACGTAAAACGTAGGGTCTGACCCCCCAAAGGTTGATTTTTTTGAAAAATATGCTTATTTATTAGAAATGATTAAAAAACAGTTAAAAATTACATTAGTTTCTCTAGCGGCCTGCACCGTCTTTGTCCCGCGGCTCTTCGGAGTCGGGCCAACAATAGGGTGGCATGAAATCACATCATCGGCAGAGTGGAGCCCAAGACACCTCCATCAGTCTTTTACTTTTGATGACAACCTCTGGGTCATCGGCGGTTCTACTAATACTACAAAAAATAAGGAAATATGGTCATCTACAAGCGGTTCTACTTGGACTAAGCAGAACCCGTTAACTGATACATTTGTAAACATTGCTGACCATCAGATTTTAGAGTTTAATGGCAGCATATGGGTTTTTGGGGGGGTCCCATCGGGACAGGTTCCTATTTGGCATTCAACTAATTGTTTATCCTGGACAGACGAAGATGTTGACGTACCCTGGCATCCCAGGGACCAGCATCAGGTTGTTCTTTTTAATGAAAAGTTATGGTTAATAGGTGGTAGGGATGAAGAATCTTTCCATAATGATGTCTGGTCATCAACAAATGGTATTAACTGGATTGAAAAAAGCACTTCTCCTCCCTGGTCAGGAAGGTTCGGACACCAATCCGTAGTTTTCGATAATCGCATCTGGATTATGGGGGGGTATGATGTAGACTATCTGAATGATGTGTGGACATCAACTGACGGTGTTAACTGGACTGAAATTATTACCGCCGCAATTTGGTCCAAGAGAGAAGAACATCAGACAATTGTATATAACAATAGAATATGGGTAATCGGGGGTAATGCAGATGGTGAATATATGTCCGATGTCTGGTCAACTGATAACGGCAAGGTATGGATTGAAGAAACAGTAGATTCTCAATGGATAGGAAGGGTCGGCCACCAAGCAGTTGTTTTTGACGATAAAATTTTTCTGATAGGCGGAAAAGAAAAGAATGAAAA
>PWMP01000214.1 GCA_003558145.1 Elusimicrobiota bacterium | reverse complement strand
TGGTCCATAGACGGGAAATACTCCTTGCTCATAAAAGGAAAAACCGCAATGGAAGCTGCAACGGCAACGGCGGCGCCGGCAAGTATTCTTCCCTTGTGGTCCAGGGCATAGGCCAGGGCGCGGGTGTAAGAGTCCCTTAGCTTTTCAAAGCGGCGGCTGGCTTTCAATTTTGAATCGCTGCTGAGCAGTTTCGAGCTGAGCATGGGTATTATTGTAAGGGCAACCAGCAGCGAACATAGCAGCGCTGAAGTTATGGTCAGGGCAAGCTGGGAAAAAATCCTTCCCACAATTCCTGTGGTAAAGAGAAGCGGAAGAAATACGGCAATAGTTGTAAAGGTGGAAGCAGTTATAGCCATACCTACTTCCTTTGCTCCCATTGAAGAGGAAATTACGGGATCCCTGGTTATCTCAAGATGGCGGTGGGCGTTTTCAATAACAACTATGGCATTATCCACTATCATTCCCACCCCCAGGGCCACGCCTATAAGAATGACAAAGTTAATGTTGAATCCGGCAGCGTGCAGGGGCAGAAAGGTGGCAAGGGCCGAAAGGGGTATGGCAACGGCAATTACCAGAGTGGCCCTGACCGACCTTAAAAATAAAAAGAGAACCAGCACCGCCAAAAGGCCCCCGGTAAAAGCCGTAGTAAGCGCCACATTTAAAATCCTGGTTATCATTTCACCTATGTCCAGGAAACTGATTATTTCAATTTCGTCTCCCAGCCGGCTGCGCAGCGCCTCCACTTCCGAAGCTATCCTTCTTGCCACAAGAACAGGATTTGCCTGGGATTCGGCCATTGCCATAAATATGGCTCCCTCTGAGCCGTTAATCCTGGCAAAGGCCCTCTGCTCTTTTACAGTATCTTTTACCCGGCCGATATCCCTTACATAAATGGCCCGGCCTCCGGCAAAGCCTACTGCTGTATTTTCAATATCAGCCGCAGTTTCGTACTGGCCGGCCACCCGGAGCGTATACTCCATGAAACCCTCCCTGATTCTTCCCCCGGGAAGGGATGGGCTTCCCGCGCTCACGAAAGAGACAACCTGGCTCAGGGGAATGCCGTAGGCCTGAAGCTTTGCCGGGTCCAGCTCAACTCTTATCTCTCTTTCCTGCGCGCCCCAGCTGTAGACCGCCGCCACGCCGTCGAGCTGTTCTATTGCCGGCTCAATTTCATCTTCAACCAGGCGGGCCAGTTCCAGGGGGTCTATAGCGGAACTTATTCCGTAGCCGGCCACCGGCATCATACCAGGGTCAAACCTCATAACCTGGGGAATTTCCATGTCCGGCGGAAGGCTGTAGCGCATCATCTGTATGTAGTTTCTTATGTCCTCCGCCGCCCGGTCAATGTCCGTACCCCATTCAAATTCTACAACAACCCCCGATATGCCCTCCATGGAGAAAGACTGGGTCCGGCTTACTCCCTGGGCCATGGTGGCAGCCCTTTCGACAGGACGGGTCACCAGGGTTTCCATATCTTCAGGAGAAACTCCCTCGTAACTTGAAACTACCGTAACCAGCGGAAAGGTTATATCCGGCATCAGGTCCAGCCCCATCCGGCTCAGGGATATGCTTCCCAGCACCACCACTATGAGTATCAGCATGGATATGGTGACGGGTTTTCTTACCGAGAAATCGGGAAGTTTCATTTAGTCTGTGATTTCAACCTTTCTGTCAGGGACCAGACCGTAGTGCCCTTCCACGGCGACCCTGTCTCCTGTACTGAAATCCCCTTCCAGGGCCGCGTATTTATCCCCTTTAAGAATAACGCGAACCGGCTTCCAGCGGGCGTAATCCCGGGAGTCTATTATAAATAAGCCTTCCTTTCCCTGCCTTTCAACTACTGAAATAAGCGGAACTGTTTTGGCATTTTCTGCCCTGTCTACAACCAGGTCCACGCTGCACACCATTGAAGGACGCAGCATATCCCCTGGGTTTTCAACGCGCAGCCGGACTTTTCTTCTCATTGTCATCCGGTCCAAAGCCGGCTCTATTTCAGCAACTCTCCCTGTAAACACCTGCCCTTCAAGGGCTTTTACCCTGATAAAAGCTTCCTGGCCCTGCCTTACAAGCAATGCTTCCTCTTCCGGCACGTGTACGGTAACTTTCATAACGGATGTGTCTGCAACAGATGCAACGCCCTGCTGGGGAGAAACCCTTTCCCCTATGCCAGGGACAATTTCAAGAAGCCTTCCGGCAATAGGACTTCTCAGCCTTGAATATTCGTATTCAAATCCCTCTTCGTACCTGTCTATTAAAAGCACGGCTTCATCTTTTCTTACGGTATCGCCGGGCTGTTTCAGCTTTTCTTTTACGATGCCCGGTACCGGGGGGTAAAGCATTGCCTGCCTGATGCCCTCAAGGCTCCCGCTGTACCTGTGCGTTTTTCTTACAGTCCTTATCTCTACATCCTCGGTGCGGATCCGGCTCATTCCTTCTGGCTGGGCAACACCTGCTTCTTCCCTGAGCTGGACCCTGACAAGCTGTATGACCAACAGCGCAGCAAGAATAAAAAATGCTATTTTAATTATTTTTTTTATCATTTATTTACTTTTCTCCTTTTCTTCAAGGCAGAGTTCCGCCGGCTGCAAGCCTCAGGTCTTCTATCCCGGAAAGAAACTCGCAGACCGCCGCGGCATACTCTCTCCTTGCCAAAGTATAATCAAGTATGGCCTCGTTTAATTCTATATTACTTATTCTTCCTTTTAAGTACTGTTCCCTTGCGTCATCGAGGTTTTCCGAAGTTATCTGCAGATTTTCTTCTGTTATAGCAGCTTTTTCACCTGACAGGGAAACGAAGGCGAAATTATTTTTAACTTCCAGCCGAATCATATGTTTAATGTTGTCCCGTTCTGCGCGGGCCTGATTAAGCTGCGCGCTAACCCTCTTTACTTTCCCGGGCACTGTCGCCAGCGGAAGAGGGAATTCCAGCATTGCCCCGGCCACCCAGGACTGGCCCCACTCATCTTTCATCTGGTATGGCCGGTCAAAGTTGTATAAAGCGAAACCGTAGAGCTGGGGCAGGTTGCGGGCCATTTCCACGCTCCTGCTTCTTTTTGCGCTGTCAACTCCCAGGCGGGCTATTTCCAGTTCGATGCGGCTCTTTATTGCCTCATCAAGTATTTCTTCAAGTCTTTCCTCAAAGCTATAATACTCAAGCTGTCCGGAAAGCTCCTGCCCGTTATCTTTAATTACCGCGGAACTGAATAGAGACGCGCGGGCCTGCTGGTACATTGCCCGGGCTTCGGCCAGGGCCGCGCGCGCCCTTAAAAGATGTGAGCGCACCCTGTTGACATCCAGCTTTGAAACCCTTCCGGACCGGTAAAGGCGGCCGGTAGTGTCAAGGTTGTCCTGCATAAGGGCGAGCTGTTTTTCGGCAATATCTACCATTTCCCGGGCCAAAAGAAGACTGTAAAAAAGCTTTTTTATCTCCGCTTTCAGGATGTCTTTCTGCCTCCGGTAGCGGGCCCTGTCTATTTTGCAGGCGTTTGAGGCTATAAGGTAGGCTCCCCTTATCTGACCGAAAGTAAAGACGGGCTGCCTGAGCTGGAGCCGGGCGCTGTAGTTCTCCTTCTGCCCCATCTCTACGGACATTTCCTCATAGAAAAGCTGTCCCGTAACCGGATCCGCCATTACAGGCATTACGAAATCCATTACCGGGACTGTATCTGTATAGGAAAACCTTGCCGAGGCTGAAAGGGAAGGGAAAAACATCCCCAGCGCTTCAGACCTGGCTCCGGCAGAAGCTTCTGCTCTCTTGCCGGCGGCTGCCAGTGAAAAGTTGTTTTCCAGGGCCGAGCGGATAAAATCCTCAAGGGCCAGTTCCTGCCCCGCCGCCGGGAAAGGGGCACTAAGCAATACTGCAGCCATACAACACAAATAAATTCTTAATTTTTTCATTATTTAAGCCAGCCCTTTTTTCAAAAACTTTAAAACAACAGCAGAGCTGTCTTTAGAGTAGTTCTCCCAGCCTTCCAGTATCCTGAGCGCCGCACCTTCAATCAGGTTCAGACAGAAAAGAGCAGCCTGCCGGGCGCTGAAATCATCTCCCATGCAGTCACGGCGCCGGCCTTCCTCAAAGAGGCAGGTAAGTTTAGTAATCCTTTCCTCCATAAACTTCATAATTTCCCCGGACTGAGGGGCGATACTTTTAAACTGGGCTTCCCGTCTCAGTATCATAAAGGAGTCCTTGTTTTCCATAAAATATTTCAGCGCGTTCTCTGTAAGCGTATTTATCTTTTCCCAGAAATCTTTTTCACTATCTATTATAACTTCAAGTATCCGGTCCGTTTCGCTGAAAATATCCAGAATTACTTCAACGTAAAGGGCTTCTTTGCTTTCAAAGTAAAGGTAAAGCGAACCTTTAGCTACTCCGGCCGCATTTGCTATCTCTTCCATCTTGGAGCTGTAAAAACCCTGGCGGGCGAAAATCCCGCGGGCTGTTTTTAATATTTTTTCCTTTTTTTTCTTTCTCATAATTTAATGACTGACCGTTCAGTCATATATTAACCGCTTTAAAAAAGATTGTCAACTAAACGGAATAAACTACTACGTTATTTCCGGTTCTTTTTCTTTCTGGAGAAGCCTGATGTGTTTTTCCAACTGGTTTGAATCTATGGGCTTTATGACAAAAAACCTTTTCTTAGCGCCCGCAGCCGCGTTTGCGGCTTCTTCAGAGTCCGTGTCGGCTATATCCATTATTATAGGTATATTGTTGAGAATAGAGTTCTGCAAGAGTTTAATCCCGGCATAACCGCTCCATCCGGCATTTGAGGCTCCGGTGATTATGACGTCAGGGGATTCCTTTGACGCTTTTTCAAGCAGTTCCGCGCTGTTTTTCGCCTGGCTGATTTCATAATTTTGCCTGTTTCTTATCTGGTTTTGAGCAAAATCGCTGTTTTCTTTCTTTTCAAAACAGGATAGTATCTTTGTTTTTTTAGCCGCAACAATACCCACTTCGGCGCTATGTACTACCGGCCCGGTAAGTTTTTCAATCTTTTCAATGAAATCTTTAACTTCAAAAGGCTTTTTTATAAAATCGTGAACATCCATTTTTATATACTCAACCATACTGTCGGTAAATTCCATTGCTGTAGCCATTATTATAGGAATATTTTTTAACTCCGGGTCGCTGCGGAAAATACGCACAGCTTCCAGGCCGGTCAGATTAGGCATCTTGTTATCAAGTATTATTATATCGGGCTTAATTTCCCTTGCTTTGTTTATTCCCGACTGTCCGTCAAATGCTTCGTGTATGTCAAAATTGTAGTCCTTTAAAAAAGAGCGGAACAGGTTCCGCCAGTGTTTTTCGTCATCAATTACAAGAATTTTTTTCGTATCCATTATTTTCTCCTTCTTTTATGCATCTTCCGCTTTAACGGCTTCTTTTCTTTTAAGCGGTATGGTGTAATAAAACACCGTGCCCTCCTTCTCTTTACTCTCAACCCATATTTTCCCCCCGTGAGCCTCTACTATAGCCTTGGCTATAGAAAGACCGATACCCGTGCCCTTTATGCGTGAATGTTTCTGGTGTTCCTTAAGTTGAGAGAATTTCCCGAATATGGTATCTATCTGGTCCGGCGGTATCCCTATTCCGGTATCGGATACTGCCACGGTAAAATATTTTTCGCCTTTTTCAAGTGAAACTTTTACTGAGCCGTTTTCCGGAGTAAACTTAAGAGCGTTAGAAACAAGGTTAACTGTAAGCCTCTCCACTTTGTCCGCGTCTATAAAGGCTTCAACGGGTTCTTCGGGAGTTTCCCCGCTGAGTGTAATATTTTTTTCCGTACCAAGCGGTTCAAGAGACTTCACTATTGTTTTCACTATTTCCCTCATATCAGCCGGGAACGGTTCTATTTCCATCTTGCCGGACTTTATTTTTGCATAATCCAGTATGTCGTTTATTAGTGACAGCAGGCGTTCGCATATTGACTTGACGTCGCTGAGGGTATCTGACTGTTTCTCCGAAAGCGGGTCAAACGCGCCGCTCAGCAACAGCGATATGTAACCCATAGCAGCGCTTAAAGGAGATCTTAAATCATGGGTAAGGCTATAAACGAAATTTTCTTTCATTTCGTCAAGTTCCTTGAGCCTCTGCGCCATCATGTTAAACTCTTTTGCCAGATCCCCAAGCTCATCCCGTGATTTTACATCTATTGTATAGCCAAGCTCTCCGCTTCCTATCTTACGGGCCCCGCCGGCAAGCTGGTCTATAGGCTTTATCATTGTATAGGCCATAATAAAAGAGCCTATTATACCGGCAAAAAGTATTACTGCCGTAACTATAATTATGCGCCTGGTGGTGGCAGCCATACTTTCCTTTATGGAGTCGCGAAGTATTCCTTCCGAGAATCCCACGAAAGCTGTCCCCAGGCGCGTATCACCTATCATTACCGGCATGGAGGCAACTGAAATGATCTGTCCGTATTCGTTCTCGTAAGACTGCAGTATGGCATCATCGGCTTTCATCGCTTCCACATAGTAGTCCTGGTCCTTGACAGTTTCAATGAACGCCGAATCCGAGTGCATCTGAACCATACCTGAAGCATCGGTAAAACTAAGGTATAGGACACCCTCGGCCTGAACTGCCGAATTAAAATAGTTAAGGGCAAAAAGCTCATCATCCATTATAATGGCTTCCCGGCATATCTCAGCTGAATCTCTTGCAAGAGAAAGCTGTCCTTCCCTTCCGCGCCTGACCAGATGCCTTGTTTCAAATATCAGGAAAAGGACACTTAGTCCGACAGCAATTGCGACAACAAAAAAAGCGGCAAAAAGGCTGAATTTGGCTTTAAGCCTCAAAGTGAACCTCGTATGGTTCTATCCCGTATTTTTCACTGAAATCCTCGCAGACGATTTTTTCCAATTCATAAAAGGGCTGCAGGGCCTCAGCTGTTTCCCCGCTTACGAGTATCTGTCCCGGAAGAGCTGTCTGCTGGAGTTTTGCCGCGAAATTAACAGCGCTCCCGATAACGGTAAAATCGGATCGCTTTTCCGTACCCACGGAGTCTATTATGACCTTACCTGTATGTATGCCTGTCCTTACTTTAAGGGGATTTCCTCCCGGGTCCCGGCGCCGGCCAATCCCCCGGTGTATATCAATGGCGCACTCTAAGGCACTTTTTTCCGAAGGGATGTCACTTTCGCGACGGGATAGAAACAAAGCCATTACGGCGTCTCCTATAAACTTGTCTATAATACCGTACTTTTTCTGTACAGTTTCAGATATAAGGGCAAAATATTTATCCAAAATTTCTTTTATCGTTTCCGGGGTCAGACTTCTGGTAAGCAAGGTAAAACTGCATAGATCACAGAACAGTATCGAAGCTCTTTCTTCCTTCCTCTCCTTGTGTGATATTCCTTTCAGCCTGTTGAAGAGTTCCTTTGATATGTACCTCTCTACGGTCTTTATATTTTCTTCAATTTCCTGCCTTTCACCCTGAAAGCGGCGAAAGGCGGCGTTAATCCTTGCAATCAATTCTTTGTCATCAAAGGGTTTTGTTATATAGTCGTCAGCTCCGGCTTCCAGCCCGGCAACCTTGTTTTTCGTCGTTGCCATTGAAGTGAACATCAGGACCGGTATGTTTTTAGTGTTTGCGGAGCTTTTAAGTATGCGGCAGGCTTCTATTCCTTCCATATCAGGGAGTTTCCAGTCCAGAAGTATTATGTCCGGTTTCTTTTCTTCAGCCGCCTTGATCCCGCTCCCGGCATCAAAGTTTTTCAGTACGCTGTACCTGTCAGGGTCAAGTATCTTTTCAATAATGCCGGCATACATCGGCTCATCGTCTATAACCAGTACTTTTATTTTATCCATTATTATTCCAGTTTATACTGCCGGCTATACTAATCAGAAAGCTTTACCGGACGGTCAGCTGCCTCACCCGTTCAAGTCGGTCAAGCAACCGGTAGGCGTTTTCGTTTCCCGGTTCGATTTCAAGTATTTCTGTCACAAGTCTCTCACATTCCACGTACTGTCCGTTCATATAAAGGGCAGCCGCATCATAGTACATGCGGCGGGCCTTAACCTCCCTTTCCCTTCGTTCTTGTTCGGAAGTTATCTTTCTTAGTTTTTCAACGTATTCGCCGGCTTTACTGTTAGACCTGTCAATCTGCAGGACACCATGAAATTTCAAAGAGGCCTGCGCGTAATCTCCTTCGTCAAAAAGTTTTTTTCCCTCGTCAATAAGACTTTTTAGCCTGTCCGTATTCTCTTTCTCAGCCCGGGATTTAAGCGTTTTTGCCCGCTCGTTCGCAGAGTCAATTTTAAGCGCCTGGTCAAAGTAACCGGCCGCTTTAATATAGCTGCCGGCATCCATCGCGCCGGATCCTTTTTCCATAAGTGCGGCTATTTCCCTTTGTTTTCTTTCTCTTTCGCGGGCAATACGCGCTTCTCTTTCCCTGCGGGTAAGCTGGGCCTCTATTTCCTCTATATAATCTGCTGCAATAGAGTTGCCTGGATCAATTTTCAATACTTCGTTCCAGCCATCAATGGCCTCTGAAAGTTCCCCGTCCTGATAAAAGGTGTAGGCCTGTCCGATACGCCTTTCCAGCAGGTTGGCGCGGGCTATCATATCAAGTTCCCGCCTTGTTTCTTCCATTCTCTTCTCCAGCTGCCGGTTTTCCGGCTCCCAAAGCAGCGACAGATCCCACTCCCTGAGAGCCTTCGCAAGGTTTTCTTCGGCCGCGTATTCAAGTCCTCTCAGATAATGCTCGCTTGCTCTCCTTGTAGCCCTAACCTCAGGGGTATCCTCTTCAAGTTCCCGGCGGCGCAGCGCTTCTTCTCTCTGTCTTTCCTCTTTAATGCTCCTGAGCAGCCGCTCCTGCTCGCGTGCGGCGCGGGCGGCCTCTTTCTGCTGTTCCTCAATCTGATGGCGGGCTTTGAGTATAAAGGCGGTAGCCCCGCGGTGAGAAGAATCCTCTCTCAGGGCCCGTATGAAAATGCTTATGGAGGAGTTATAGTTTCCTGCAAGGTACTCGTCAAGGCCTTCCCTGAAAAGACGGTTGGCTGATTCGTTGCCGGCAAGGGCCTGAACTGACAGTACACAAAAAACCGCTGCCGCGGAAAGCAGAATACGGATTTTTTTTCCGTCGACAGGCTTCATATTATATTTAATCTATTGAAGTCTCCTGTTCGCCTCGTCCAGCCCGTCTAGCGCTCCCTCGTGCGTCGGGTCAAGTATAAGAACTTCAGTAAATGTCTCTACAGCGTCAAGGTAGTCACCTCTGTCAAGCTGTCTCAGCCCTCGACGGTAAAGCCTCTCAGGATCTTGTCTCCCGGCCATTCTGATGGCCGGCGATACACCTAACACGTATCCTAGGGACACCCTGTGAACGCTGCCAAAATCTCCGTAAGAGCCAAGAGCGTAGTTAATTGAAAATCCGCTCCAGCTGAGGCCGCCGCCGGCAGTTATCCTGCTTGCCGCGTCAAGTTTTTCAGCGTAAGTCTTGTAACCTCCCCTGAGGTAAAGGCCTAAATCCCCGAAATAACGGGAGGCTTCCAGTCCGATATTTGCCTTAAAGCTTACGTCCTGGGAAAAACTCATATCCGTAAGGGCGGTCATGCCGAAATCAGACAGGTAAAACGGCAGCGCCGCTCCTACCCTGACAATCATCGGAAGGGGATCAGCCTCATCCCTGTACTTCATCTGTGTGCCAAGGTTGTGAACGGAAAGGCCCAGGTTTACGGGATACAACTCCCTCTGAATTCCGAGGTCAAGCCCCACAGCCGACGCTGACTCTTCAGCCAGTTTGGAAGATATAATTTTTACCACAGGGGCTACGGAAAAATCTCCAACCTCCCTGGCATAGACAAGGCTTACCACCAGGTCCTGCGCCGAATAGTCTTTTCCGGTTTCGTAGCCCCGCCAGTCGTACCCCTCCTCTTCCCCTACCGAAAGAAGGTTTACTCCAATAGCGCCATACCCCCCGGCAAGAGGATAACCTGCAGCAAAGTTCTGGTAAGTTATATCCTCAAACCATCTTGTGTAGGCAAGAGAGAAACTCATCTGCCGGCACAGGGCAAGCCCTGCGGGATTCCAGTACAGAGAGTCCAGGTCCCCGGCAACTCCGCCGTAAGCTTCACCCATGGCAGAAGCCCTGGCTCCTACAGGAATCCTAAGAAACGCAGCTCCGCTTTTACCGGCGCTAAAGGCGTAACTCGTACTGCCCGCAACTACCGCAACCGCAACTGCAAGTGTTATTATTTGTTTTTTCATTATTTCACCACCATAAATTTACCCGTCTTAACTCCCGAGACATCCTGACTTGTCACCGTATAAACATATACGCCGGAAGCAACCTTGCCGGCTTCCGGCCAGCTTGCCGTCGCCCCGGAGGAATGCTTTATTTCCTCAACAAACTCGCCGGCTATGTTAAATATTGTTATTACAGCGTTATCGGGCAGATTCCCGAAGCTTACACCCCCTCCCGAAGAGGCGCCGTATACGCTGTCTCCGGGCTTGAAGGGATTGGGATAGACGTAAACGTCTTTAAGCGTACTGAACGGTATGGATACAACCTTATAGATTGAGAGTCTGTTAAGACTTGCCTCTATCCAGTTTTCATCGGAATTAAGCTCATAATCCTCTATAAACTCCCACCTGCCGTCACCGACATTAAGCCTTACAACCCGGAAAGTACGCTTATCCGGAAGTTGATAACCGGAGCCGAAGTAAAACCTGAGCTTTATTGAGCCGGCAGCCAGGCCGTCGTAGCCCACTTCGTTGCCTAAAGTGTCAACTATTTTATAATCATATGCGGAAACTACTTCATAAGATCCTTTTTCCAGTCTGCCGTCAGCCAGCTTTTCTGCATTTTTCTGACCGCCTGTCAACTCGGCAAACATACCTGCTGTGTTGTCACCAAAAGTTCCGCCTGTAACACTTAGCTCCGCAACAAGAACATTGTCAATCAAAAGAGGACTGGTGTAATCCTCGGTATTGGGGTTAACGAAATGTAGTGTCCTTGTGCTTACGCTAACGTAACCTGTTTCTATTTCGTCCTCATTAAATGCCCTGATTCTCCAGTAATAATCTGTCCAGGGGGCAAGTCCGGTATCGCTAAACTCCAAATCGGTATGATTTGGATCGAAGTTTGCGCGAACTGTAACTCCAGAGGTAAAATCCTCGTTTAATGAACGTTCTATTTTCCATCTCGTATGACCAGGATTTGAGTTCTAATCCCATCCTAATTTTACGGACGAAGTAGCTACCTCTATAATTACCGGCGAAGCGGGCGTTTTTGCCAGGGTATATACTTTATGTTCATTAGAATATCCGGCAGGATTGTCCTTGTAGGCTCTGACACGCCTTATGTAAGAAGTGTTTATCTCAAGGCCTGGTTCGGCCCAGTATGTAGCCGATCCGGAAAGAACCGGTGATATTGTATCCGTAAATGTAGAATAAACCACAAGACTATCATATGCATGGTGATTGACCCAAGTCCAGGTTATCTCACTTGTTGTAACAGAGTCGGGATCATGCGCAAAATCCGTGGGAAGATCAACAGATGGAGTCTGATTCCCGTCAAGAACAACCACCGCCTCTTCTCCCGCGCGATTTATTGCCCTGATTCTGCCGTAGTATGTGTCATTGGGAGTCAGGCCTGTAACATCAACCGCATAGGCAGAGTATATTGCAGCAAAACCTACAACTGTTCCTTCTGCAAATCCCGTGTCTGGCGAAACTTCAACTATATAGACAGTATCGGATGGATTTTCCGGTACCGAGTCTGTCCAGGTAATGGTAAGACTGCTTATATAAACATTTCCCCAGTCCGGAACCGGCAGTGAGCAACGTGTTACCTCAAGAGACGGTGCAATAAGTG
>PWMP01000118.1 GCA_003558145.1 Elusimicrobiota bacterium | reverse complement strand
ATGAGCAATTCGGTGTAAAGCGTATAGGATGCCATTTCTCCGCATACTCCCGCCCATATTCCCGCAGCATAAGCTGCCTCATCAATCTGTTTTATCATTTTTATTATTGAAATATCCGCAGGGTTATAAAGGTAGGACACGCTCTCAAGTACTCTGTCTACTGCAAATGTGTATTGTATAAGGTCATTTGTCCCTATACTCAGAAAATCGGACATCTGGGCTATGTGTGTTATGTCCATTACCGCGGCCGGGGTTTCAACCATGCAGCCCACTTTTACATTTTCATCAAATTCTATTCCGCCATTTCTCAAGTCTTCTTTTACTTCCTCAAGTATATGATTTGCCGAATTAACCTCTTTAACTCCAGTTATCATAGGATACATAAGCATAATATTGCCTTCGGCAGATGCTCGTAATATGGCTCTAAGCTGGATTTTAAAAAGAGAGGGATAAGCCAGGCATATTCTTATTCCTCTTAATCCCATAAAAGTATTTTTTTCAACTTTTATACCGAGTTGGTCCGAAAGTTTATCTGCACCAAGATCTACGGTTCTTACTATTACCGGTTTTGGTTTTAGAGTAACTGCAACTTTTTTTATTCTTTCGTACATCTCTTCTTCGGAAGGAAGTTCACTGCGGTTTAGATATATATACTCGGTTCTGAAAAGTCCTATCCCCTCGGCCCCGTATTCAAGAGCGGTTGAAGCCTCAACAGCGGATTCTATATTAGCTTCCACTTCTATTTTTTCCCCGCAGAGAGTTACCGAGGGACGGTCTTTCAGTTTTATCAGCTTTTTTTTTGTTTTCTCCTCTATACGCTTTTTCTCCCGGTATTCCCTTACAACTTCAGGCTCGGGATTTATATAAACAACACCCTCGGTACCGTCTATTATAAGCAGGTCCCCGGGAGAAACTTCGCGGGATATTCTTTTAAGCCCTACGACTGCCGGGATCTGAAGCGATTCAGCCATGATAACGATGTGAGAAGTTCTGCCTCCCACGTCAGTAGCAAATCCCACTATATTTTCTTTTTTTATTTCTACCGCATCTGAGGGGTGCAAAGCATGCGCCACTAAAACAACCCTGGTCTGAATTTCTTTTAAATTTACCCGGCCGGTACCCAGCAGGTGTCTCATAACCCTGTTGCCGACATCCTGTATGATCCGAACCCTGTCCCTCATATACTCGTCATCAAGCATTGAGAAAGTCTTTGTTATGTGGTCTACGACGTATTGAAGCGCGTAGCCTGCATTTACTTTTTCTTCAGTTATTATCCCTATAGTATCTTTATAAAGCAGGGGATCTTTGAGTATGAGCATATAGGCATCAAAAAGGCTGGCGTATTTTTTTCCCATATCTTCAACTGCCTTGTTGCGGGCATTTTTAAAA
Organism: Elusimicrobiota bacterium; assembly: GCA_003558145.1. Lineage (GTDB taxonomy): Bacteria > CG03 > SLGR01 > SLGR01 > PWQF01 > PWMP01. The sequence continues at coordinate 1,614 of PWMP01000118.1, read as the reverse complement.
TCTTTTTCTGTTGAAACTATGGCTTTTTTAAATCTACTTATTTCTTTTTTAACACGGTTTTCGGCTATATTGCGTTTAATCGCGCAATAGGATTCTTCGGACATAAGGTATGCCCTGCCTATTGCCGTTCCCGGAGATGCTGGTATTCCTTTAAATTTCACCGGTTTTCGTAAAAGCCGCTCTGCACTACTTTAGTCAGCTTTTCTATCGCTTCATTTTCATCATCACCCGTAGCCCTCAGTTTTATCTCACTTCCTTTGGAGGCTGCCAGCGTCATTATTCCCATTATGCTTTTGGCATCTACTTCATGGCCGTCTTTTATTACTATAATATCACTTGAAAAACGGGAAGCGTTTTCTACCAGGATGGAGGCGGCTCTTGCGTGAAGGCCAAATTCATTTACTATTTTTAATTTTTTTTCTTTCATATATCTTTCTCTCTGTTTTCAGAATAACATACTGTATCCTATTGCCAGCGCCGCCACGGCGTACACCAATGTTGTAACCGACAGTTTAAATAAAGACCTGACAAATACAATCGCTACAGTAAAAAGCAAAAGGAGAAGTCCCTCTTGAAAACCCCACATAGCAAAGGCGGCAGCAAGACACATAAATATGCTTACCATACCAAGCATAGGCATAATGTTAAAAAGCCGGCTCCTGCTTATTTTTTCAAGACTTGACACCACGGAAACACGTCCGGTGTAAGAAAAAACAAGAGAACGGTATTTAAACAACAAAATGGGTATGTTATAAACCAGAATGAAAGCTGCGGGAATTATAAGGTAATATCTATGGTTATCAACATGGCGCATAACAATAATTGAGGCAACGACTGCCAACAGGCCTATAAGAGGGCGAAAAGTTGACCAGAACATTTTATCTCCCAAAGCAGCCAGCGGACCGCCCATTCTGAGTTTAAAATTTCTTATGCGGTTTCTTTTTTCTCTTGTAGTAATATCATCTTCCTCTATGCGCGAGCAGGAACCTAGAACAAAAGGCACCATATAAGGATGCGTATTAAAATACCCAAGATATCTCATTACGGCATCTTTCAGCTTTTCCCCGCTGTAAAGCTCTTTTAGCTTAGGCATCATTGAATACATAAAACCTGTCCCCTGCATATTTTCAAAGTTCCATAAAGCCTGCAGAAGAAACGATCTTAAGAATATCTTATTAATTATTTTCATTTTGTTTTTGACTTTTTAAAAGTGAAAGCGCCTGCTGCTGCGCCGAGGCCTACAGCGGGTATAAGATAGTAAGCCAGGTTCAGTCCGCTTACGGCTTTTTCCTCAAGCAATCCGTATATGTACCTGAGCAGAGGCTCTCCCGCAGCAATAATCAATCCGATAAAAAGAGTTCCTTTAAGTATAAAAAAAAGCCAGCCCATATAAATTCCCCTGTCAACCGCATTGAAATCGTTCTGCTTAATTTTTTCCTCTATTTCCCCGCTCAGGTAAGAATTATACTCTCTGTGTATTATATCAAGTTTCTTAAAGAGCACCCCTGCCGGGATCAGGCACAATATTGAAAAAATTATAAAACCTCTGCAGTCCGCTCCGGTAGAAGAAACAAATGCGCCGCTAAGATATGCGGCGGCTACGGAAACAACCGT
>PWMP01000053.1 GCA_003558145.1 Elusimicrobiota bacterium | reverse complement strand
TTTTTACAGCATATTCGTGCCTATGGCCCTGATTGTCATGATAATATATTCTATAATTGCGATAAAAAAAGATATAAATTTTCAGGATGCAGTAAATCACGCCGCCTGGTTCCTTATTCCTTTTATTGCTGTGCTTATTCCGCACGGGATTAAAAATCTTATCATAGCCGGCAACCCATTGTTTCCGTTTTTTTCCCACTCACTGATTCCTTACACTATAGAAGGTTCAAAAGAAAGCCTTTGGGGATATCTTATGCCGCTATGGAACATCCCTTTTATTGAAAATGCGAAATGGGATAATTTTTTTCTTATGGGGCCTCTCTATGTGCTTTTTCTCCCTGCTGTAATAGCTGTAAGGGAGGTGGGGAAAACCATTAAATTACTGATACGTTTCAGTGTGGTTTATCTGGTCATTTATATTATTGTCGGGAGAGACATGGCTTTTATCTATTTCCTGATACCTGTTTTAAGCATAATAACGGCATATATAATTGTTAACCTTTACGGCCAGAAAAGATATTTCTATCATTTAATAATGGCAGTGTTTTTTGTCGGTCTTTTTATAAATTTTCACCTCATTATGGGATATGCAAAAGATTACGGGAATATATATTTTACTCTTGGACTGGAAAGCCGGGAGGAGCATCTTGAAAAAAACCTTAGCGGTTACAGTGTTTACCGGTATATAAACGAAAACACTTCTGACGAAAGCATTATATTGCTTGCCGGAGAAAAAAGAACATTTTATATTGACCGGGCCGTTATAGGGGGTGACGTTTTTGTAAGCAGTCCGGTTCTGGATATACTTCGCCGCTCAGGCACCGTTGAAGCTTTTATGAGCGAAATTAATGAACTGAACATTACACATACCCTTATCAATGAGGGTTTCAGCAGGTATTGGCCGGAGAGGGAAGAATTTATTTTCGGTCAAATTCTTAACAGCCACGCCCGTCAGCTTTTGACTGAAAACGGCTATTATCTTTATGAATTTTTATGAAGCAGGATGGAAAAAGCGCCGGTATCGGGGGGAGACACCGGCGCAGTAGAATAATAGCACAAAGCCCGGGAATCTGTCAAATATTCAAAGATTTGTACATTATTTTAATAGATTTGATGGCTATTATAAGGTGTTTTTATGATGCGGCCCTCCTTTTTCAGTCAGCAGTTTTGATAAGATTTATAAGTTTTTTGCGCCCGTCCGTGCCGGAACGGATAAATGCTTGAATTTTTTATTATTCTTTTGAAAAAATCAATCAAAAAATGGGAAAAAGATTGGAATTTCTTGAAAAGGTCCCCGGTATTAGATATAATTCAGTACGATGTAAGTCTTTTAAGACGTAATAATTCAGCAAAAAAGACTTTAAAAAGTTTTTTATAACAGGAAAGGAAAATATTTATGACCAGAAAAAAAAGCGCGCTGACAGTGTGCCTTTTGAATCCTCAGGGACATGTGCGGTGGAAAGAACCGCAGATTGCAGAGCATCCCGATACCGGGGGCCAGATCGTATATATACTGGAACTTGCCAAGGAACTGGAAAAAGCCGGTTGCCGGGTCGATATTTTTACAAGATATTTTAAGGATAAAAAATGGCCCGGATACGATAAAGAAATAGAAGAGTTCAATAAAAATTTAAGAATAGCAAGAATAAAATGCGGCCCCGAGGACAGTTTTATCCGTAAAGAAAAACTTTGGCCTTTTATGAAGGATTTTGCTTCCGGGGTAAAAAAGTTTTACAGCAAACAGGGTTACCAGCCTGATGTTATGACTTCTCACTATGCTGATGGCGGTCTTGCGGCTGCCATACTCAAAGAGGACGTTAAAAAACCTTTTATTCATACCGGGCATTCTCTCGGAGGAAAAAAGATGGATAGCCTAAATCTCTCCCGGTCCAACTTTGAAATGATAAACAAAACCTTTAATTTTCACCTCAGAATTTCTGCCGAAAGAATATCTTTCAGAAATTCCAACAGGATAATTGTTTCTACTCAGGAAGAAATAGATAAACAATACGGGCATGGGGTATATAAATCGGCAGTGGAAGATCGAAAAAAGTTCTGCATAATACCTCCCGGAATTGATCCGGAACAGTTCTTCTCTTATCATATACAGGAAAAAGAAAAGAAAAAATATGAAAAAGCTGTAAAATCCCTTCAGCGGCAATTAAAAAGAGCCATATCCGCGGAAAGACTGGATTTACCCTGTGTTTTTTCCGCAGCGCGTTTTGATGCGAAAAAAAACCCGACAGGACTTTTAAGGGCTTACGCCAGCAGCCGTCAACTTCAGGAAAACACAAATCTGCTTATAGTAGCAGGCAGTGTGGACGACCCTCTTAATCCGAAAAACAGGAATAAGTTTAAAGAACACGAAAAATATATTGTTGAAGATATTGCAGGTATAATAAACGGATGGAAACTTCAGGGAAAAGTGTGTCTCAGCCCCGGTTTTGACTATATAGATGAAATGCCCTATATATACAGGTATGCCGGCAGAAATAAATGGATCTTTGTAAACCCCGCGCTTCATGAACCTTTCGGCCTGACTATAATTGAAGCGATGGCTTCGGGCCTGCCTGTTGTAGCCACAAAACATGGTGGTCCCGCTGAGATTCTGAACGAAGGAGAATTCGGAATTCTTGCAGATCCGTTAGACCCTCTTTCGCTGTCTTCTTCTCTGGAAAAATTTCTTCTTGCAGGAACCTGGAAGAATTTTTACGGGAAAGGAATGGAGAGGGTAAAAGAAAAATTTACATGGAAGACAGCTACTGAAGGGTATATGAAGGTATTAGAAAAAATTAAAAAGGAAGGAATAAAAAATAAAAATGACTTTAGTATTCCTGCATATTTCATTGATAATAAAAAAAGCAGCAACAACCAGCTTATGAAAGAATTAAGGGATTTAATATTCAGACAGAAGAGAGGAGATAAAAATGCTGGGAGATAAAATAGTCGTAAGAGAACATCATACCCGCGCCGCAGAAGGTGTTTACAAGTTAATAAGAGAAAGAGT
>PWMP01000180.1 GCA_003558145.1 Elusimicrobiota bacterium | reverse complement strand
TCATCTTGAGTTTTATAATAACCAAAAAACCTTATGTGTCAATGGCTTTTCTCAACAGCCGGCAACTCCACCGTAAAGGTGGTACCTTTACCTTCCCCTTCCGAGTGGATCTTGATGGTCCCTTTGTGATCCTCGGTTATTCTTTTGGCGAGGTATATACCCAATCCGCTACCAGATACGCTTATCCTCTCGGACCCCTTGGCTCTTTGGAACTTGGCGAAAAGTTTTGGAATATCTTCGGAAGATGTTTCGAAACTTACACTTGAATCTATAAAGTAAAACTCAGGCCATATGGTTGACAACCCAGCATCACTATGTAGTATTATACATTAGAGAATCAACCAAGTACTTTAATTAAAAAGGAGGTGAAAAACCGGGAAGAAAGGCGAACTAATTATTGAAAAGGTTAGGAGATTGGCTGAACTTCAACAAAATGGATCCTACACAGACGGCCCAGGCTACAATGACCACTCGGGCAACCCCGAGCACAACAGGTCGGGATAGTTCTAACAAATCAATCTCCGGCAGCTCCAACATTTTGAATGTTGGAGCTTCCTTTTAAGAATATGAAATTAAAAGTTAACGCATCTTATTTAAACAATTTATATTTTTTCGTATCGAACTTAACCGAGTTTCATTTCTCTTGCAGAGATGACTACAACAGAGAGTGGTTACACTCAACCGGGCAATTAAATAAACAGGAAAAAGAAATATTGAAGACTTTAGCAATCATATTTAAAAGTCGTGGCTTTGAAAGTAGCAAAAAACCATATCTGGGAAAAGCATTTTATATTCCACCGGAAAAAGATAAATTTAACAACCTTAGTATAAGCATTTCCGAAAAAGAATACCAGAATATCAAGAACGGGTTTGAACTTTTTAAAGATAGATTCGAACATACTTATAATCCTCATCTGTTAAAAATATGGAAATTAAAACTAGAAAAAGAGTTTAACAGAAAAAGATTCAAAGAACTTTTAAACACCATAGAAATCTTCTTCGAACCCAAAGACAAGCCCGACCTACTGAAGATCCACTTATTTTCATCCCCACTAAAAAACAGTTTCTCACGAGGTGGTGCAAATTTAGGAGACCGTAACATAACCTTGGAAGTTCCTATACATGATCAAAGTGCCCATCAGATCGAATACGCCTCAAATACCGTAATTCACGAGATATCCCACATCTGGCTTGAAAAAAGACTTAAAGAAATACTCCCTGCTGAGAAAAGAAAGGCTTTAACCCCACTAACTAAGGAGATTATCGTGGACGCTTTAGCTCCCCTTGGCTATCCCAGTTCCGTCTTTTCAGATAAGATCGATCCCATAAGTGAGTTTCTTCTCCCCAATCTGCCGACAAGTTTTAAGACTTACCAAGAAAAGAAAGAAACCTCCTACAAAAGATTCAGTAGCAGTCTAATCTGGGCAACCTATCCGGTTATGTCCTACTATATTTCAAACAAAAGAAAAATGGACAAGGAATTTATTCAAGAAATATTGAATTTGTTAAAACAAAAAAGGGTAAACTATTAAATTTACCCTTTTTGACTCTAAAGATCATTTTAGAACCCTCTCCAAGGTGCTGAATATCTCTTTCTTTGAATCACAAAAAATATTTCTATTCCATCCCTGTGAAGTTTTTGAAAAAGAATACTGCAAGCAACATCCAAAACACATATCCAACCACTTGCAATCTTTACAAAAAAGCTGTTCTTTTCAATATCATCCAAAAAACTTTTAAAGGATCTGCTCTCAAAAGCTTCCTCCCAACCGTTATAAAGAATGTTGCCGTAGTAGTACTTATCGACAGGAAAGTTGTCACACGCACATAAACTGCCATCAACTTCTACAGTTGGAAAAAGCCAACATTTGCCGGAAAATTCACATAAGGACGGCTTCCCGCCGAGGATGCCGATCATCGGCTGTTCAAAGTTCCTAATTGATACATTAGGGTTGTTTTCTTCCAGCCAGATGTCTAAAAGTTTAATCATGAATTCAGTGTATTCTTTTGGATTTACAGAATAATCTGCCAATTCGTTGCCCTCGAACTCATAACATGGTTTGATCAACATTCTTTCAATTCCAACAGAAAGCATAAAGTTAAAGAATTCCTTCTCTTTTCCGATCGACATCCTGTTTACCAAAGAAACCGCACCCGGCTTAAGCCCGAAATCGCGTAAATTCTTTATGCCGGCCAAAACAGCTTTTAAAGTTCCGGAATCATTAGCAAATACCCTGCAATGGTCATGAATCGCTTCAGGCCCATCAATGCTGACCCCGACATTAAAATTATTTTCTGAAAAAAAACGAGCATAATTTTTGTTTATCAAGGTGGCGTTGCTTTGTATTCTGTTATCAATCGCCCTGCCATCTCCGACATCTTTTTGAATCTCAACAATAGTTTGATAAAAGTCCAAACCCGCCAGAAGAGGTTCGCCTCCATGCCATACAAAAGAAACCGGATCGTTTTCAGAATACTCAAAGGTTTTTCTTATTACCTCCCTTAAGACATCTTCTCTCATCAAAAACAGGGTTTGCTGATTCCTATCTCTGTAGTAACAATAACGACAACGCATATTGCAACTTGCTGAAACAACCTTCACGGTCGGAACCATGTTCTTTAAGTCTATCGGCTTTTTCATGAACACCTCCTTTTATGTAAATGAACATTTCCTTACGTAAACCACAAAAACTGATTCTGCTTGCAAAATAACACAAAATAACCAATTACACAATATATTATTGCTTCATGTAAATACTGCGAGACTCAGCTCTTAACGATCAAAGATCTATCTTGAAAGCCGGCAACTCCACCGTAAAGGTGGTACCTTTACCTTCTCCCTCGGAGTGAACCTTTATGGTCCCTTTGTGGTCGGCTACTATCATTTTGGCGAGATATATACCCAATCCGCTACCGGTAATACTTACTTTTTCGGCCCCTTTGGCTCTTTGGAACTTGGTGAAGAGTTTGGGAATCTCCCCGGAAGCAATACCTACTCCCGTATCAGTTATTT
>PWMP01000127.1 GCA_003558145.1 Elusimicrobiota bacterium | reverse complement strand
TTCCATAGAAGGTATAGAGAAGCAGGCAGAAAAAAACAGGCATATAAAAATAATTTCCGCTCCAGTGGGACTGAAAAACAGGTTTGATAATAAAATACGCTTCAGAAACTGGCAGTTTAAATCGGGAATAGACCCTATACCCGGTGAAATCATAGAAAATTCACAAGCAGATTATTATACCTTAAGGAAAAGATGGGGCACGCCTTTTGTCCTCCAGTTCCCGGTTGGTTCTTCGGGCCAGAACACTTTTTTAATAAATTCTCCGGAAGATTTCGACAGGGCTTTTGAAAGCGGCAATCAATATCCGCTTATCATATACAGGTACCTGCACGGATATTCACTTAATATAAATGCTGTCGTGGGAGCAGATTCGGTGTTTTTGTCTCCTGTATCGCTGCAGGTAATAGGGGCCGGCTCTCTTACCGACAGGAGATTCGGTTTTGTGGGCAATGATTTTACGGCTGTGTTAGACGTATGTGATACCATCAAAAATAAAATATATGAAATAACAGTAAAAACCGGACTATATATGTCCGCGAACGGTTTTCGCGGTATGATGGGTCTGGATCTCATATGTGACGGCAGTAACGTATATCCCGTGGAGATTAACCCCAGATTCCAGAATTCTACCTCTCTTCTGACGCTTCTTGAGTTAAAATACCTCAGAAATCCTCTTGTTCTTAAACATATAGAGCAATTTATTCCTGTCAGTGCCGGAGATGATTTTATGTTTAGTCCGGACGGGTCTCAGGTAATAATGCATAACCTTGCCGAAAAACCGCTAAAGGTTAAAGCCGGCCTGAAGCCCGGTATATATGAATTAAAAAACGGCAAACCTGCTTTCCTCAGGAACGGCTACTCCGTAAATGACTGCAAGCTGCCGGGAGAATTTGCCCTCTGCTGCGGCGTGCCGGTCAGCGGCTGCATTCTTCAGGCTTCGGCACCGCTTGCCAAACTTCATTTTCCGGGCAGGGTCCTTAAAAGTGACCTGAAAACTCTTGAAGACCGGATTGAACTGATAGTTAAAAAAATATACAATACTTTTATAGATGAGTAAAAGGCAGCCGAAAAATTATACAGGAGAACTTCTCGAAGCAGCGCGCCGCTTTGACGGTGCTGATAACTCTTTTGCGGAAGAGTTAAAGCAAAACTTTAACAAATGGCTTAATTCCCTTGAAGGATACAAAAATACAAGACTGAAATTTCCCGAAAGGGTAATTGTCCCGGAAAATATTATATGGGTAGACGCTTCCGAAGACAGGCTTCCGGCTACGGCCGAATCCAGAAATGCCGTGGGAGAGGGAAAGATTGTAAACACCTCGGAAGAGCTTCTTGCCCGGCTTTCCAAAAACCCCGGTTCTTCACTTGTTCTTTCGCAGTGTGTAAATCGCAATTGCTATAATCTGGACACGATTGAACGTATTGAAAAAGCAGGCAGTGTGGCGTCACCGGGAAAATGGACCGCTCCCGGCGGTATTTTTTCAAATAAGCTTAAAACTTACCGTATGCTTATGGAAAACGGAGGCGAAAAACTGATTGCCGGCTACAGTTTTGTGGAGCCCGATGGAAAATCACCTGCCCAGGTTGCGTCTGCTGTTCTGGCAGCAGCCTGCTCGGACAGGGAATCAGATAGATTTTTTGTAAAACCCACCAGCGGAGGAGGAGGTTTGGGTGGTTTCAGGCTTTCACTTAAAAGAAACGGCGAAAAAACTTTTTTTTCCCTCCCCGACATGTCACGCCTATCGGGAAGTGTTGAAGAGACCCGGACAGAAGCCCTGACTATAAATCCCGAGTCGGAAGAGGCTGTTGAGGAATTGTGGTGGATTTACAACAAGTTTAAGTCTTCAAAAATTCTTAGCCGTAACTATATAGAGACGGATTTAAGCGGTCCGGCAGAAGTTAGAGATCTTCTTAAAAAATCTCCGAAGGCCGCCTGGATGGATCGGGAGGATGCCAAAAAAAAGCTTAGCGCCTCCATAGAACTTTTTGAAAAAAAATTCAGCAGGAGATATGCTCCTCTCGTAAACCGCTATATTGATTTTGGCACATGGGGGCTAAGGGTGCATTACCGCCTGAGCAGAGAAGGCATAATAGTTGAAAACGCATACGCCAGGCTGTTCCAGATAAAATTTACTGATGAAGGAATAGGATATGCCGGAGCAGATAATATATCAAACAAGCAGACGGGAGAGCTTGAGCTGGACCGGCTTTTGCCTATTAATCCCCTTATGGTAGGCGCCATAGGCGGCGGCCGTAAATTTTTCGATCTTCTCAAGAAGGGAGCGGAAGCGTTCAAAATATTCACTGGCACCTTCCCCGAAGATATGACAGACAAGATTCCGGCCCGCGTTCAGTTTGACATAGCGCCTGTTGACGGATTTATATGCGAAGGAAACGCTGATACGGCAAGAGGTTTCTGTCTTGCCCAGAATTTTGATTCTTTCACTATGAACATACGGCGCTGGGTTGAAGATTCTCTGGACTATTATTCCTTTGTAAAAATCAGCAGGGACAAAGAGAGTTGAAGGGGAATCCGCTAAAAGGAAAGGAAATTTGGCAAACAACTTAAAATATCTTAAAAATATTACCGGGGTAACCGTCCTTATGATTCTTGCCTCATGCCTTAATTTATCGGCTTCATCTCCGGAACCTTCCGAAATAATTCAAAAAGTATTTGAAAAGTATGCAGGTTTTGAAAGCTACTCTTCTGATGCCAGGATAATGAAGACAATACGCAGCGGCGGAACTGAAAACCGTTTTGCTTCAGAATACAGGATAGATGTTCAGCGCCCGAATAAAGTTTCTTTACGGCACTTAGACGGCGTTTTCGGCAGAACAATAGTAAGTGACGGAAATTATATGTGGGTTTATTCCCCCCATTTTGAGCAGTATTCACGCGTCAGTGCGCCTCCTTCTTTTGAAAATGTTCTTATGCCCGAACTGAATTCATATAAGGATTTTACAACTCAGCAGTTTGCGGTGTTTGCCTTCGTTACCTCTCCTGAAAATTTTATAGAAATTTCGGAAGCCGGCCCCGCCCGGACGGAGGAAATTGACGGGGAAGTTTACTATATTCTGAATATCCGGAAAAAAAATCAGGCAGTGAATCTTGTTGTCGGCAAGGAAGATTTTTACATAAAAGAAATAGAAATAAGCATGAGCATTTCCGAAAACACCCATACGGGACCGGTTGAGCTTCACTATGTAGAAATACATGATAATGCAGTCTTTGACCATGAAATAAATCCGGTTGTATTTTCTTTTACGCCTCCTGGCAGCGCCCGATCCGCGGAAAACCTGCTGCGTTCTCAAGAACCTGTCTTTCCGTTTTCAGGCAGGTACATAGGCAATTATTCATTTACTGATATAGCCGGAAGCCGTCAGATAAATATTTCTGATTTTGAAGGTCGCATTGTTCTCCTGTTTTTTGTCCGGCCGGAAGAGGAAGAATCCCGCATTTTTATAAAGGAGATAGCCGGAGAATATGAAAAACTGAAAAATACCGAATTGCTTATTGCGGCCCGCCCGGAGGACGCCGGGGAACTAAAAAAACTTATTGAAAATACCGGAAATATATTTACGGGAATTTTGGATACCGAACCCTATGTTTCTGATTCAATAGGTTTACGGCGGATGCCTGCCGCCGTGACCGTAGGGCTTCAAGGTGAGATTCAGCAGGCATATTCCGGTTATTTCGAAGCTCTGAGTTCTATAATCGCAGAAGAAACAGCGCTTATAATCGAAGGCGCAGCTCTTATTTCCGGCGGAATGCTTCATCCCGGTAATTTCAAGGGGATGCTTATGCAGTGGAATGTGCCTCTTAACGTTGCGGATATAAAAACAAATGAGATGATATACGCAATAAGTTCTGGAGGGCGTCTTTACAGTATAGACTTCCGGGGCGAAGTACATACGTCAATGGATATTCCCGGCGATTACGGCAGGCTTGAAATAGTTCCGCTGAATGGGGCAGATGATATTAATTTTGCTCTTTACAGGCATAAAGGCGACAGGGTGCATATACTTGACTCATACGCTAAAACAGTTTCTGTTTTTTCGTTTCCTCCTTCTATTAATACGCTTAAAGCTGCTGATTTAACAGCTGACGGAAACTTTGATCTGATTCTAGGTCTTTCGGGTATGACCGGCCTTAGTGCTGTTTCAAAAGACGGCACTGTAATATTTTCCAGTACCCGGGTACATAATGTGATTTCTGTGGATCTTTTGGACTACGGTGCTGACAGCCCGGGAATACTGGCAGCTTCGGCAGGGGGGCCGCTTGTGATTTTTACGCCCGGAGGAGATATTAAAAAAGTAATAAACACCGGAATCATCACTACCTTTGCCAAATCTATAAACGGGTCAATACTTGTTTCGGGAACTTCAAGAGAGAACGAGGTACTGAAACTTATTGATTATGACGGAAATCTTAAGTGGGAACTTATCCTTGGATACGGAGAAGTTGCTGCCGTTTCTTCAGCTGCCCGGCATCCCTTTGACACAATTTTTTCCTGCGGGACCCGCGACGGGCGTATACTTGTTTTTGATATGGAAGGCAATATTCTTGCCAAAGGGGAAACAGGAGGCACGGATATTAAGACCAGCTGGCTTGTTTTTGAAGAAGCTCATACATACCTGACCGCTTCCTCGCGGGAAACGGGAATAACATCCTATATAATTACGGGTACCGCCGACTAATGAAAATATCCGAACTTTACAAGAAACACAGGACAGTTTTTTCGTGTGAGATATTTCCTCCCCGTCCGGAATCGGAAATAAGCTCCATCTATAATACAATTGAAGAGATAGGGCGCATTAATCCCCATTTTGTAAGTGTAACCTACGGCGCCGGCGGCGGAACAAAAAAAAGAACAACACAGATAAGTTCGAATATTAAAAACCGCTATAATCTTGAGCCGCTTATGCACCTTACCTGCATAGACAGTTCCCGGGAAGATATAGAAAAACTCCTTCAGCAGCTTATCTCCCAAAATATAAATAATATACTTGCGCTCAGGGGAGACATTCCGGAAGGAAGAGAAAAAGGCGATACGGCTGGCGAGTTTCGTTATGCGTGTGATCTGGTTAGTTTTATAAAAAAAGTCTCCGGAACTTTATGTGCGGGAGTTGCCGGCTACCCGGAAGGCCACCCGGAATCCGAAAACTATCAAAAAGACACCTTCTATCTCAAGAAAAAAATAGATGCCGGCTGAGAATTTATAATAACTCAACTTTTTTTCGACAACAGTTATTTTTACTCTTTCATAGACCGCATACGGTCGGCGGGCATAAAAGCGCCTGTATCCGCAGGAATAATGCCTGTTTTTAAGGCTTCAATGATCAAAAAGATGGTGTCACTCAGCGGGGCGTCAATTCCATCCAAACTTAATCGCCTTATCGAGAAACATTCTTCTGACGCTGAAGATATGATAAAGGCCGGCATAGAATACGCAAGACGCCAAACCGAAGATATTATAAACAGCGGCGCTGCGGAAGGCATACATCTGTACACTATGAACTACGGACGGCTTGCCAGAGAAATTATGGGCGGATTAACTGACAAACCGGATAGTGCAGACAAGTTTTCTTGATAACCCTGCTGAAAAAGCATTATATACGTACAATACCGCTCCTGATAGCGCTTTTTCTTTTCGGATGCCTTGCCCGCAGTACTCATACGGAAATAAAGGAAGGTTATGAATTGATAGGACAAAGTCAGGACAGGTTAATAGCCGAGCTGGATAACGGCCTGATAGTAATAGCCAGCCGGGTGCCCGTGGCGCCAGTTGTAAGCGTTCAGGTATGGGTGGAAACCGGTTCCGTATATGAACAGGAATACAGCGGTGCTGGGATATCCCATTTCCTTGAACATCTTCTGTGCGGAGGTTCCACAACAACGCGTCCGGAAAGCGAATCAAACCGTATTCTCGGTAAAATAGGAGCCCAAAAAAATGCGGCAACCGGGCTTGACGGAGTATTCTACTTCATAAACGCTGCTTCCGAACATGTTTATACTGCAGTTGACCTGATATCCGACTGGATGCTGAATGCCACCATTCCGGAAAGCGAATTTCAAAGGGAAAAAGACGTAATACAGCAGGAATTTTCAATGGGTGAAGGAGACCCCGACCGTATATTCTGGAGGCTGACCCAGCAGGCGCGTTATTCAGCCCATCCGGCCAGGCATCCCACAATAGGCTATATAGATGAATTTCTTGAGATAACCCGCGATCATTTGATAGATTTTTACAGGAGAATGTACGTTCCGAATAATATGATATTTACCGTGGCGGGAGATATTGACCCTGAAAAAGTAATTAAACGCGTATCAGAAAACTTCCGCGCTACACCTTCTTCGCAGACGCCTGTAATAAAATTTCCCGTAGAGGCTGTTCCGGATTCCCCGACCGAATTAATCGGCCGGGCTGATATAAGCAGGCCGCGTCTGCGCCTTGCCTGGCCGGGAACAAGAGTCGGGGAAAAAGACGAATATGCACTCGGGCTACTTGCTGAAATACTGGGGCGAGGTGATACATCGCGCTTAAACCGCCGTGTAAGAGATGAAAAACAGCTTGTGACGTCTGTAAGTTCATATAATCTCAGCTTTGGCTGGGGTGAAGGCTTTTTTGGAATAGACGCCGTTGCCTCTCCGGGAGAAAGTTACGAGGAATCCGTTTACAGGGCCCGGGCTGCAATACTTAAACAGGTGGATAAACTTGCGGACAGTATAGTTAGTGATGAAGAGCTTGAGAGAGCAAAAAGAAATATAAGGTCAAGAATCCTGGGGTCAAACCAATCAGTCCGCGAGATTGCCTCCAGGTTTGCTTCAGACGCCATGGCATCCGGAAATCCCGATTATATATATTACTATCTTGAGCAGGTAAATCAGCTCACTGCCGAAGATGTCCGCCGGGCTGCGTCCTCATACCTCACCGGTGAAAGCATAATAACTGTCATACTTCTTCCCGAAACCGGACAGTACAGGACCGGGCCGCTGAGGCGTATAGACGGTTCGGAGATGGATGATTTTTCCTATGAAAAAATAACGCTTGATAACACAAGGATAACAGAAAAAATCCGTGCCCGGGAAAAACAGGATTTAACGCTTAGGTCCGCGGAAGTCGGAAATTACGAGTTTTTTGAGCTGAAAAACGGATTAAGAGTGGCAGCGCAGCGTTCTACGGTTGTTCCGCAGGTTGCGATGCATATATATTTCAAAGGAGGGCTTCTTGCGGAAGAAGAGGGCAGGGAAGGGCGGTCCGCCGCAGCAGCATCAATGCTTACCAGGGGCAGTTACAATTTCACGGCGGAAGAATTTTCCGAGGAAGTAGAAAATCTCGGCGCCTCCATATCTGCTGGCAGCGGATATAATACAGATTATATAAGAGCGAGCTCACTTAGCGAAGACTGGCCGCGCATTATGGAACTTATGGCCGAAGCGGCCCTGCGGCCGGCTTTTGCCGACGACGAATGGAATAAAGTGCGCCCCAGGATTATAGCTTCAATAGACCGCCGCACGGATTCCTGGTACGGAGAACTTAGCGAACATTTCCGTTCCGCTTATTTTAGCGGACACCAATGGTCGCAGATGTCATCCGGCCGCAGATCTGTCGTTGAAAATATCACATCATCTGAACTGAAAGGATTTCATATGGAAAGAATAAACGCTTCTGAAATGGTGCTGTCGGTTACCGGGGACATTGTGCCGGAAGAAGTATTCAAAAAAGCCGAAAAACTGTTCGGAAACATAGCGTCTGATCCCGATAAAAGATTTGCGCCGCCGCTTCCCGGGCCTCCTCCCGAAACAATTAAGACGGTTCAGACGGCAAAGCCCGTAACAGCGGTCAAAATGGGAATAGGCCCCTATGTGGCCCATTCAAGCCCTGATTATGCCGCATTGAGGCTTTTATCTACGGTTATAAGCAATTTTCCCTCAGGATGGCTTGAACAGGCTCTCCGAGGCGAAGGACCCGGTCTCGTATATGCGGTCTGGGCAAGGCCGGTTACCGGTCTTGTGCCCGGATATTTTGAAATGACCTTCAATACATCTGCCGATTTAGCCGTCGAAGCCGTCAATCGAGTCCTTAAAGTGCTTCAAAGAGCTATTGAAGCCCCTGTTCCAGATGAGGATTTAGAAAGGGCGGCTGCAAACGTTATTTTCAGCGAATTTTCATCGCGCCAGACAAACAGAGCCCGGGCCGAAGCTGCCGGACTTGATTTAATATACGGTATCGGGGACCCGGACGGAAAACAATTCCGCCAACAGATACAGCAATTAAACTCACTGCAGGTACAGCAGGCCGCTTCCCGGCACCTTAAAAGCATTTTTATACTAATAATGTCTGACAAGCCTGTAGATACATCCCAACTAACATTTCAAAATTAGCAACTCCCGTTTTTAAATAAAAGAAGAATTCAGTTCAAACTAAGCGTTTTTTTGATATTTTGGCCGGGTATAAGACCCCTCGGATAAAATAAAAACGCCTTATTCGGGCTGTTGTAAAAGGGGATTTTAGCAATAATTTTAGCTATACGCGACATATTCACCTTATGAAAAGGATAAAAATACAATCTTGTTAAAGTAATCTATATATAATTACTGATATGTACCGATATTAAACAGAAAACAACCCATAACCAATAAATTACTTTAAGCTATTATTTGGACTGTAAAGTTAACATAAGAACTATTATCGGACATCGCAGAAGCCCCGAAATATACTTTCTCCGTAATAGATTCAGCTTCTGCCCTGCATTGGTTCCCATCTTGTTTTTCAGGGCTGATTAAAAGAAATGTGAATTAAGCCGTTATTTTTATTTTGAAGGGTTATGATGCCCGGATTTAATCTGTAATAGCTCTCCTGTGCATCCGGCAGGCCTTGCGCTTTAGTACCTTATGTTTACAAATTCCTTAATCATTATAATGAAAGTAATCATGAAATATGTAAAAATGCCTAAAAGCGCCGCATAGAGTATGAAAAAAAGCGTTTTACCGTTGCGCAGGTGGGTTTTAACTGAATAGCTTCCGTTAGTATAAAGAAAAACAAGTACTAATATTATCGCAATCCAGATTAAAAAAATTTTAGAACTTAGCTCCTACTTTTAAGGTCATGTATCTTGTGTTGCTGATACCTTCAAAAAATTCATGGCCTCCTTCTTCTTCAGGCGCAAAAACAGTGTGGTCCAGGGCTATATGTATTCTGTCGTAAGTGTACGATGCGCCCAGGGAAAGTGCTCCGGCAATGGGAAGCGAGGGGTCCTGGCTTTTGTAAAGGGATCTCGTCATTGAAACAACCACATCTTCCACCGGGGAAGCATATAGGCCGTAGCTGAACAGATCAAGGTTGGCTAACGTATAGGACAGGTCAATTCCGGTGGACATTTCTCTCTTGCTGGAGTAATAATGTCCTATTATGCCCGATTCGGCGCTGGAAAGAACAGGCATAAAGGCTTTTCTTTCGTCATTAACGTTTCCGCTTCCCACCAGGTACCTTATCCAGGCTCCTCCCCTTCCTATGGGGTCTACCCTTCCTTCAAACCTTCCGTACGCGCCTATAAGGGAAGAGTCAAAAGATTTCTGCTCTATTTTCCCTTCCATAATGTAGCGGAAGAGCGAAAACTCAAGCCCCCTGCTCAGCTCCCGGGTGAGGTTGGCGCCGTAAATAATTCTTTGTATGCTGTCGCCGGAGGAGTCATCATATTCTTCTGTAAGATAATTTGCCTCTAATTTAACAAAGTCAAAGTAACGGTAAGCGCGGATACCCCGCCCGTCTATATTGGAAATATCGCGAAGCCTGTTGGAGGCCAGTACCCGGTAGCCTTCCAGCCCTATGTCAAGGGGAGCTTTAGTTTTTACGGATGCCCCGCCCAGTCCCAGTCCCGCGTCGTTAATTAAAAGCCCGTCAAGCCACCTGATGGACTGTATGCCCATAGTGAGCGACACCGGGTAATCATGTATGCTGTTAAGCCGTATATAGGCAAGGTCAAAAAACGGTGTTTTATTCTCAACTTTGTTTCCGCTGGTGGTTATATAATCCTCATTTGAATTAAGAATACCTGCTGACTGTATCCTTGCCCCTATATCTATGTCATTGGGAAGGTAGGCGTCCATATACAGCCTCAGGCGGTGCCTCAGCTCCAGGGTAGTTTTATTCTGATGCCTGAGCGACCTGTATTCAAACTCCAGGTCCTGGCCTATGTCAAGAACAGCCGCTTCCGCCGCTGGAACCAGTAAGTAGCATAAAAAAGAGAGACAACCCGCTATTGTTGTAATTATTTTTCTTTTCATTGTGGAGTATTATATAATAATTAGCTGGTCTTTTCAAACGGGAAGATAAAGCCTTATTAATTAAAAATTGATATTCAGCGAAATGCTGTGAGGGGAGTTTATATCGTCCGCAAAGCCAGTGGCGTAATCTATGGAATAATTTCCTATTGTGATTCCCATACCCAGTGTAAGCGAAATATCCTGTGCATCCGTATCTGTTAAATTAAGCCTGTATCCGCCCCGGACAGCAATTCTTGATGCATAAATATATTCCGCGCCTGCAAGCGCAAACATTTCTTCTTCGTTGACATAATAGGGGAATTCGGCCGACAGAATAAGATCGCTGCTGCCAAGACCCGCATTATAGGAAACACCTCCGGCGACATTTAAGGGAAGAGGTTCACTATCATTTATATATATTATATTAGGTCCAAAATTTCTTACGGCAGCGCCTACGGTTAGGTTGTTAATTATATCTTTTACTTGCAAACCGGCATCAGCGGCAGATCCCGTAGCCCTTTCGCCAAATATTTTTGAGTCTATAAATTTGATATTTAGCCCTGCGGAGAGTTTTGAGAACGAACCTGCTGCTGCAATGTGTATAATCATATCTTCCTGTCCGACTTCATTTACTTTATCTCCTGCAAGGTTGTAAACAGAAAATTTGCCGGTAGTATAATACTGGGCTCCTGCGCCGAGTGTAATCCACGGCAGCGGAAATATTGCAATTGCGGAGGCATAATTGTCCTCCATAATTCCCTGACGATAGAATAAAGAGGCTTGCGGAGATGAGGCTCTTGCTATGGAGGCGGGATTGCTGTTAAGATAACCGGAACCGGAAGAGGCAATGGATGCATTATTAGTTCCGGCCGCTGCAGCCGAAAGAGGTTCCAGTAGAGTTAGTACCGCAGAAGTACCGGGCCCATTCGCGTTAACGCGGCCTGCAGCGGAAACAATAAAAAACACTGCTGCTAAGAATATATACTTTGAATTTATTTTAAACATATCTACTTTACCACCGCAATCTGCTTTACGGTATCTATACCGGGTCCTTTGATATGGACAGCATAAACTCCGGAAGAAACCACATTGTTACTGGCATTAACACACGCCCATTCTATAGAGTCGTTTCCGCCTGAAGTATTTTTACTGTCTTCCCAGACAAGACGGCCTAGCCGGTCAAAGACCTTAACCGTTACCCTGCCAGCCCTGTTTGCTTTAAATATTATCTGTGCTTTCTCTCCCTCAGAAGGATTTACATAGCCCCTTTCGCCCCCGCGTATAAGTGCTTCTCCCCTGTCGGCTGCCAGGATTGACAGTACTACGGTAATTTTTTCTTTTTTATTCCTTGAATCCGGATCTGATACGGTTATTACCGCTTCTTTTTTTCCATGTTTATACCCGGTCATATCAACAGTAAGTTCTATATATTCGTTCTCAATATAAGCAAGAGTCCCGGATGAATGGGAGAGAGACAGCCAGGGAGCGTTGTCTACTTTTGCCTGCCAGTTAAGCTGGGTTAAGGGGTTGCCCTGATTAGTGATGGTTATACGCTGTGGTCCAGGAGTCTCTCCTTCCTCCACTGCCGCAAAAGCAACTTTTTCGTTTGAGAGTTTAAT
>PWMP01000168.1 GCA_003558145.1 Elusimicrobiota bacterium | reverse complement strand
TCATCTGCTTCAAAGTCTTTTTCTTTTCTTAAACGCTGTCTTTCATCAACAAGGTTTTGTATTTCAACGTTTTCTTCTTTTACGGGTCCGGGAAGCTTTATCCCCAGCACTTCTTCAAATATTTCCAGGGCCCCAAAACCTTCCTGTATATCCTCCTGAGTGTGCGTGCCGGCATAAAACCTGTTAAGAATGGGGGTTGTTTTTTTGAATATTTCTCCTATAGCCGCCGGTGTATTTAGATCATCCATAAGGGCTTTAACTGCGCTGCCGGATTTATCCGCAGAAGTCCGGACGGATGTTCCAGCCCTGGAAATCAGTTCCGCCTTGAAATCGGCAAGTTTCCCGTAGGCCTTCGCTTCTTCGGAAAGCTGATTAGTATCAAAATCAACCGGCTGCCGGTACCCGGTGCGCAGCAGGTACATTCTCAGAACCATAGGGTCGTATTCTGACAGAAGTCCGGAAAGAAGAAAAAAATTACCGGTACTCTTTGCCATTTTATCCCCTTTAAGCGTAACCATGCCGTTATGAATCCAGTATTTTGCCGGAACGCATCCTGTCAGGGCGGCGCTTTGGGCTATTTCGTTCTCGTGGTGGGGGAATATGAGATCAAGTCCCCCTCCGTGTATATCAAACATGCTTCCGAGGGTCATATACGACATTACGGAGCATTCTATATGCCATCCGGGCCGGCCCCGGCCCCAGGGGCTGTCCCAGCCGTACTCCTCATCCTTTTTCCAGAGAGCAAAGTCCTCCGGAGATTCTTTTTTTTCTTTGCCTTCCCCTGCCCTGAGTTCTTCCAGCTTTCTGCCCGAAAGACGGCCGTAATCTTTTGATTTAGCTGTCCTGAAATACACACTACTTTCTGAAACGTAAGCCATTTCCTTTTCAACAAGACCTTCAACAAACTCAATAATCTGCGGGATAGTCTGAGAAACCATAGGATACTCGTCTGCCTTAAGGATATTGAGTTTTTCCATATCTTTAATAAAACTTTCCATACACAATTGCGCTATTTCAGAAGGCGATTTACCGGTTTCCCTGGATTTTTTTATAATTTTGTCGTCAATATCGGTTATGTTCTGGATATATCTAACTTCATACCCCAGGAAATCCAGGAATCTCTTAAGAACATCAAAAACAATATAACACCTGCCGTGACCCAGATGAGACGGGCCGTAAGGAGTTATTCCGCAAACGTACATTCCCACGCCCGGCGGGTCAACCGGTACAAAGTTCTCCTTTTTAGAACTCAGTGTGTTATATATCCTAAATTCCGTCATTTTTTATATCCTGCCGTTGGTATTATTGTAGCTACAGCCATAACTGATACGGCCTCCATGCGGCCTTCCTGGCCTGCTCCCTCGTTAGTGGTTGCTTTTACATTTACGTCTCTTTCCGGAATATCCATCGCGCGGGCTATAGATTTACACATTTTTTCTATATGAGGAGCCAGGGCGGGTTTTTCGCATATTATTGTCAGATCTATATTATTTACTTCGTAGTTATTATTTTTTAATTTTTCCTTTATTTCCTTAAGCAGCACTATTGAGCTTATACCCTTGTACTTTTCGTCCGTATTAGGAAAGTGGCTGCCTATGTCTCCCAGGCCGGCGGCACCCAGGAGAGCGTCACAGACAGCGTGAACTGCCGCATCAGCGTCACTGTGTCCCGAAAGTCCTTTTTCAAAATCTATTTCAACTCCACCAAGAACAAGCTTTTTTCCCTTTTTCAGTATATGAAGATCATATCCTATTCCGGTTCTCATATTCAGCCTCCCGTCCTTTTTATAATATTCTCATAGTCTCCGCGGGCGGTTATTTTTATATTACCTTTATCGCCGTCAACTATTTTAACTTTGATACCCGCTTCTTCTGCAACCGCGGAAGAATCTGTATATCCTGATTTTTTTTTCGTTTTATAGGCTTTAACAATATCTTCTGTCCTGTATCCCTGGGGTGTCTGCAGAAGAAAAACCCTGTTTCTGTCCAAACAGACGCTTTCCGCAGGCTTTTCATATCTCACTGAAGAGTCCGGATTTATCCCCGGTACCGCCGCGCCGCTTTGCTTCATTTCTTCTATCACCCTGATAATAACTTCACGGGGGCACAGGGGGCGCGCAGCGTCATGTATAAGAACATACGGCGTTTTCACCGCATCAAGACCCTTTTCAACGGATTCCTCACGAAGGACGCCGCCCTTAACTAAGTCTGTTCCCGGAGAAAAAGCTCCTTCCCGTCGTACCTGCTGTTCGGTCATATTGGAAGGGTATACTGCTATTACTCTTTCAACTCCGTTAATATTCCTGAACAGAGAACAGGATTTTTCGGCAACCGTCACCGGGCCGAAACTGAAAAACTGTTTGGGGCCGCCGAACCTTTCGCCCGACCCCGCCGCCATGATAAGAACGCTAATCAACCCTGGCGAATATCATTTTACCCGACGGTTTTTGAAGCACGCTTGTAACTGTAACCTCAACTTTCTTACCGATATGTTTTTTACCGCCGTCAACAACAATCATTGTCCCGTCATCAAGAAATCCGATTCCCTGATTTTCGTCTTTACCCTTCTGTATAATAAAAAGTTCCAGGGCTTCACCGGGCAGAAGTTTGGGC
This sequence comes from Elusimicrobiota bacterium, assembly GCA_003558145.1. Classification (GTDB taxonomy): domain Bacteria; phylum CG03; class SLGR01; order SLGR01; family PWQF01; genus PWMP01. The sequence continues at coordinate 415 of PWMP01000168.1, read as the reverse complement.
TTAAGGGAATTAGCAAGATAGTTAATATTTAGGACTTCAACGCCCTGGGCCGTAGCCGCTTTTGTAAGGTTAAAATCGCAGGTTATAAGATGAGCCCTTACTTCGCGGCATATTTTTATTAATTTAAAGTCCGCTTCTTCTATTTCCGGGTAATCTTTATCATATATTTTAACTACAGCTTTTTCGCTTTCCATTATTTTATTTACAATATCAAGCGCTCGGCGGCCTTTTTTCCTTTTTTCTTCATCCGGGGAATCGGAAAAAGCCTGCACTTCGTTCATTATGAAGGATGGAATAACCAGAACGCCTTCAATAAAGCCGGTTTCTATAACTTCCAGAATTCTGGCGTCTATTATGGCCGAAGCATCCAGCACTTTCATACCCTTGGCCAGTTTTTTGCCTGTGAGGCGTATCT
>PWMP01000002.1 GCA_003558145.1 Elusimicrobiota bacterium | reverse complement strand
TTTTCGGCCTGTCTCCCCCAGACTACAACATCCACGAAAGTGGTGTCTTCAACTTTATTTCCCGTATTTTTATCCGTGTAGGTCCTGTTAACTGCAACCGTAAGAGTTGTCACAGCCTGCCCGCTGGGCGTATGCCTTTCTTCCGGATTACGGGTAAGGTTCCCCATCAAAACAACTAAATTGGCATTTCCGGCCATATTAATCCTCCTTATTTTGTTCTTTTTTTAATGTCAGGCTGCGTATGTAAGTATCGTTAAACCTGTAGTAATCGTTTATAGCCTGAAATGATTCGGCAGGAGCTTCAAAAACAAGCAGGTAGTAATAGGCTCTTGAGTTCCCTTTTACTTTGTAAGCCATTTCCCTTTCGCCCATTTCTTCGCTCAGGACAATCTTGCCCCCGTTGGACGAGACGATTTTTTCCGCCTCTTTAACGCTTTTTTTTCTCTCTTCTTCCCCAAGGTTTGCCGGTATGGCAAATACAGTTTCGTAGGTTGGCATTTTATTTAATCTCCTTTCCGGTCCGTCAACTACGGGCTCTCCGGTCTTAAACCGGGAGCAAAGGCCGTTACCTGATGCAAGTATAGAAAAAAAATATTATGCTTGCAAATTTTCACAGGCTAAAAACTGCATGCACAACTAATCAGGAAAACAGTATCTCGACTATATCGCCGTCATTAACGGGATAATCCTTTCCTTCTGTCCTTAGCTTACCTTTCTTTTTCAGTTCTTCCAGGCTGAAAGAACAATCCTTAAGTTCAGTGTGGGAGTATACATTCGCCCTTATAAATCCCTTCTCCATATCCGTATGTATTTTTCCGGCCGCCTTTTTAACCGAAGTCCCTGCGGGGACATTATAGCCCTTTATTTTCTCTCCTCCGACAATGGTGAAAAAAGTTACCAGCGAAAGAAGTTTTTTAACTTCAATAAGTATATCATCTATTGTCGCTTCTCCGGATGGAACCTCATTTATAAATTCTTTTCTTTCTTCGGGCGACATTCCTGTCAGTTCAGCCTGGTAGCCGACATCCATATAGATTACACGCGGCGCGTCCACTTTCGGAAGAAGGGAGCCGCTTGTTATATTGACCAGCACTATTTGAGGCAGCGGGGTCAGCAGGACTTTTTCTTCATCCTGAGGGGGTGGAATTTGCTTTTCCAGTTTTTCCCGGGCATTCCTGTAATATTCGGAACCGGGATTTTCCTTAAGCCTTCTTTGTACAATTTCCAGGTCGGCAAGAAAAAGTTCCGTATTAACAAGCTCCAGATCCGACTGCGGGTCAGGCTGCGACCCGTCAAAGGTTGAAACCTTTTCATCCTTAAAGGCCCTTACCGTATGAACAAGGACATCCGCTTCTCTTATATGGGAAAGGAACTTGTTCCCCAAGCCCTCTCCCTTTGAGGCGCCGGGAGGAAGACCGGCCACATCAACAAACTTGATAGCGGGGCAAACAGCCTCGGCGCCGGGTAATACTTTTTTAAGATCGTTAATCCTGGAATCTTTGAATTCAGCTATACCCTCGTTAGGCTCAACAGTACAGTAGGGATAAGCTGAACTCGGAACGCTATTTCCTGTAAGGAGATTAAAAAGGGCCGACTTTCCCGCATTGGGCAGCCCTATTATCCCGGTAATCATTATTGTTCTATACGGCTTTTATTAAAAAAGCGTAGATACAAAAAAGTAAATTTCCCCTATTACTCCCGCAAAAACCAGAGACACTACGGCCATAAGTTTCAGAAGAATGTTAAGAGACGGTCCGGATGTATCCTTGAAAGGGTCTCCCACTGTGTCCCCTATAACTGTAGCTTTATGTACATCGGAGCCTTTTCCGCCTAAATTTCCCTCTTCAACCCATTTTTTGGCATTATCCCAGGCTCCGCCGGAGTTAGCAAGAAATATGGCAAGGGGTACCCCGGAAATAAGGCTTCCGGCAAGAAAACCGCCGAGAGCCTGCAGCCCGAGAAGGGAACCTATAAATATGGGGATAACAACTGCAAGAGATCCGGGAAGTATCATTTCCCTCAGCGCCCCTTTTGTAGTTATGTCAATGCACCTGGACGAATCAGGCTCGGCCTTTCCTTCCATAAGACCGGGAATTTCCTTAAACTGTCTTCTTACTTCTTCAACGACTTTGTTGGCGCTTTTTCCTACGGCGTTCATTGTAGCCGCGGAGAAAACAAACGGGACAACTCCGCCGATAAACATCCCGGCTACTACCTCGGGACGAAGTATATCTATAAATTCAAGCCCTGCCGTCATTGCGTACGCAACAAACAGCGCAAGCGCAGTAAGGGCGGCTGACCCTATTGCAAACCCTTTTCCAACAGCCGCGCTGGTATTGCCGACGGCATCAAGAGCTTCCGCTCTTTCCCTTACCTCCTGGCCCATATTCGCCATTTCAGCTATTCCGGCAGCGTTATCGGCTATGGGTCCGTATGCGTCAACTGCTACCGTCATACCGGTAATGGAAAGCATTCCTATGGCCGCCAGCGCTACCCCGAATACTCCGGCCACCGCGTATGCTATGACTATAGCCGCGGATATGGCAATAAGCGGGATTGCGGTTGAAAACATACCTGTTGCAGTTCCCGCTATAATATTCGTTGCAGGACCGCTTTTTGAGCTTGCGGCTATTTTTTGAACACTCTTGCCCGAAGTAAAGTACTCAGCCGTGTATCCCACAGCCAGTCCGGCCAGAAGCCCTACAAAAACCGCCCAAAACGGACTGAAATCTATGTACCAGTATTTTGAAATGAAAAATGTTCCTATTAAAAGGCACACCGAAGATGAGACCATTCCGCTGCGCAGTGCTGACTGCGGAGCAGCTTTAAGCCCCCGCACGAACAAGACTCCTATAATAGACGACATCACTCCCCATGCCGCCAGCAGAAAAGAGAGCATCACGCCGTGGGTGTTTCCTACAGACATTGCAATAACAACCGCTGCAATTATAGCTCCTACATAAGACTCAAAAAGGTCAGCGCCCATCCCGGCTACATCGCCTACATTGTCTCCTACGTTATCGGCTATTACCGCGG
>PWMP01000188.1 GCA_003558145.1 Elusimicrobiota bacterium | reverse complement strand
ATAAAAGGAAGGAGAATATTCAAAATTTGCTATGCTTTTTTCCTCATCCCAGGCAACAGCCCCAACTTGTCTCCCCCATAAAATCACTTCCGCCGTACTATTCATCACCCCAGATCCAGTCTTCTTTTTTATTCTCTTTTTTATCAGGTCTGGTGCGTTTTCGCACTTTACCCTGCATCTTTAACTGCTGAAGAGGGCTTGCTGCCGGCTTTGGCAGAAAAGACTCTAAATTATTCAGCAAATCCAATGCGCGTAATATACGTATTAATTCAAAAAATTGTATATTTGCTCCGCTTTCTGTACGCTGCACGGTTGACCTTGAAACTCCGGCTTTATTTGCCAGCGTTTCCTGTGTCATATTTTTATTTAACCTATACCTGGATATTCGTTTTCCAATTTCACTTAAAATTGCCTTATCTGACATCTCATTATTAATCATAATTATGCCTCACTTTTGATGCATTAAACCCTTCTATATAGTTAATGTAACATATTTGAAGCTTTATTTCAACCATAAACATAATTATAATGACTGCTATATGACGCATTGTGAGAGTAAAACCCTACAAAACATCAGATTTGATGTGTTATTTTTGTGTTTTTGGTTGTTTGTAGAGAATGGTCGAGGGTGCTAAACAAAGTTTTAACTTCATAATTCCTGACCGCTTGTTAAATACCGCTCCGCGATTATACCCACCCGCCTCCTTTCAAAGTCCACGCGCTCCGGCATATTACGCCGTCGCACGTGCCAAACCCGAAGAACGCAGGCTCGGCGACGTTGCCCGCCTCGCACTGCTTGAAGAAACGCTCGTTAGCTGTCACCACGATGCGGCTCAAGGCGAACTCGCTTATTTTTCCGCACACACTTTATTTATATCATGCCTGAAAAGTGACTGAGAAGAAGAGAAAAATTTTTCATAAATCCGTATTGACATCTTGAAATTAAATCTTTATCCCTTATTCTATTCCTCATCCGATTCTTTGTGATGTTTTATTATTTGTCCCTGTACTATAAAAATAACATCCTCGCATATATTTGTGGAAAGGTCAGCAATTCTCTCCAAATACCTCGAAAAACCCATCAGGTACAAAGCCCTTTCAAGGGACTGTCTGTCTTTTTTTATAATATCAATCAACTTGCGCCACACCTGGTCCCGCAGACTGTCTACTTCCGAATCCCTTTCACATACTGACCGGGCCAGTAAAGCATCCTGGTTTACAAAAGAATTTAAACTGTCTTTTAGCATACTTTTTGTCCGGGAGGCCATTTGGGGAATCAGCTTGAAATCCTTAATACGGGGTTTTTCTATAAGATAAAGAGCGCTCTCAGCCAGGTTTACGGCAAGATCGCATATTCTTTCCAGGTCATTATTCATTTTCAGTCCCATAAGCACGTACCTCAAATCTACCGCCTTGGGCTGAAACTGGGCAATCAAATTGACGCACTCTTCATCTATAACAAGTTCTGTTCTGTTGGCCTCGGGCTCGTCTTCTTCTATTACCGACTTAAGCAGTGCTTTATCATCTTGCAAAAGTCCGTTTACGGCCTTGCTTATCATTTTCTCGGCCAACTCTCCAAAACTTACAATATTCCTTTTTAGCTTATCTATTTCATTTGGCAGCATTTTCTTTTTTCTCCTTTTGCAATAATTGGAAACGAAATCTCTACCCAGGAAAAGATTTCATCCCTTACCTTCCTGAAAAAATCCAACCTGTCTTTCCCATAATAAGACTGGGGGTCAAAAAATCTTTTATTAATTATACTTGTTCCGGAAGGAAAGAGGCTGCAATCACAATCCTTATCCATAGTAACTATATAATCTATTTCCTCATTAAAAAATTCTGTGATTTTCTTTGAGCGTGCCGCCGATATATCTATCCCTATTTCCCTCATAACTTTAACTGCCGCCGGATGGATCCCGCTGGAGACGGTGCCGGCGCTGAAGGGATGGGACCTCTCCGAATAGAGCGTTCTTAAAATACCTTCGGCCATCTGTGACCTTACTGAATTATCCGTATCTACAAACAGAACTTTTATCTTATCCATTTTTCTTTTCTTTATTTAACCAAACTTTCCGGTAATATAATCTTCGGTCTTCTTCTTTTTCGGAACAGTAAAAAGTTTTTCAGTGTGGCCGAACTCTACAATTTCTCCCAAATACATGAAGGCAGTATAATCGGAAACCCTGGCCGCCTGCTGCATATTATGGGTCACTACGGCTATGGTAACCTCTTTTTTCAGCAATTCTATAAGCTCTTCAATACGGGTTGTGGACTGCGGATCCAGCGAACTTGTCGGCTCATCCATAAGCAGCACGTCGGGTTCAACCGCAAGCGCCCGGGCAATAGAAAGCCTCTGCTGCTGGCCTCCTGAAAGGCTTCCTCCCGGACTCTTAAGCCTGTCTTTTACCTCTTCCCAAAGAGCTGAATGCTTCAGGGACCTTTCAACCACATCATCAAGCATTGATTTCTTTCTAATACCTACAAGCTTTAAGCCCGCTATTACGTTATCATATATTGACATTGTAGGAAAAGGAGTGGGTTTTTGAAAGACCATCCCTATTTTGCGCCTTATTACAACCGGGTCAACTCCGGATGCGTATATGTCTTTGCCGTGTAAAAGGACCCGGCCTTTGACCTTTACATTCGGAGCAAGGTCATGCATCCTGTTGAGTGCTCTTAAAAAAGTTGTTTTACCGCAGCCCGAAGGCCCAATAAATGCAGTTACTTTTTTATCATAGATGGGCAGACTGACTTGTCTTACCGCACAATCATTTTCGTAGATAACTGACAAAGCTGCTGTTTCCATTATTACAGGCAGACCTTCATCATCTATCCCTGTATTTTCTTCCGGAATCCTGTCATCCACATAAGTATCCGAACCTTTTACTCTTTTTTTCTCTTTTACTCCAAACATTTTTTCCTCCCGTTTAAATTTAGCGTACTGTCAAAAACTTCTCTTTAAATAACCTCAATTTTATTTTTTTCTTAGTCAATAATTTAATTTATGTTACCTGCTTTTACCGTGCTCCCCCCATTTTGATGCAATT